>DATLVT010000358.1:0-14169 GCA_035577105.1 Polyangia bacterium | reverse complement strand
CCACGCAACCTCAACAACCGAACCCCGCCGCGCCGTCCCGGCAGGAACAGGAAAGACCGCCTGGCATATAGCAGCCGTATTACCGTACACTTCGGCAGCATGGTGTTTGAACGCCTCATAGCCCTCCCCAGCCGAGGGTCTTGCCTCCTGTTTGGTCCCCGGCAAACAGGCAAGAGCACGCTGGTCCGGTCGCTGCTTCCCGAAGCCTCCTGGACGGTCGACCTGCTCCGCCACGACGTATTCATGAGGTTTGCCAAGGAACCCGGGCGATTTCGCGCAGAGGTGGAAGCGCAGCTCCGCGCTGGCGTCCGCACGATCTTCGTCGACGAGGTGCAGAAGCTTCCCGCGCTGCTCGACGAGGTCCATGGCCTCATCGAAGAAAAGAAAGCGCGCTTTCTTTTGACGGGCTCGAGCGCGCGCAAGCTGAAGCGCGGGGGCGCGAACCTGCTCGCTGGCAGGGCGGCCACGCGGCATCTCCATCCCCTCACGGTCTCGGAGATCGGCGAAGCTTTCGACCTCGAGCGCGCCCTCCGCTTCGGAACTCTGCCTGCCGTCGTCTCTGGAGACGACGAGGCCGCGCGCGATCTTCTGTCGGCCTATGCCGAGGTCTACCTCCGCGAAGAGATTCAGGACGAGGGCATCGTGCGCAACGTCGGCGCCTTCGCGCGCTTCCTGGACGTGGCGGCGGCCCAGTCCGGCGAGATTCTCAACGCAGCCGCCGTCGCGAGCGACGCGGGCATCAGCGCCAGAACGGTGCGCGCGTACTTCGAGATCCTCGAGGACACCCTGGTCGGGTTCCGACTCGAGGCCTGGCGCAAGAGTCCGCGCGCCCGGCTGGTCGGGCATCCGCGCTTTTACTTCTTTGACACGGGAGTGACCAACGCCCTCAATCGTCGCCTTCACGCCGAGCCGGACCCGGGCACGCGTGGTCGCCTCTTCGAGCAGTGGTTCGTCACCGAATGCGCGCGGCTGGTAGATTACCGCTTTCCCGAGACGCGCCTCTTCTACTGGCGAACCAACCATGGGGCCGAGGTCGATCTGCTCTTCGAGCGCCACGGCAAACTCCGCCTCGCCGTCGAGATCAAGTCCCGACCGCGGATCTCCGGAGCCGATCTGACCGGGCTTCGATCCTTCGGGGAAGCGCATCCCCGCACACCACGCATCGTCGTCGCGACCGCGCCGGAGCCCTTCCGTGTTGAATCGATCGACGTCCTACCGTGGAGGGTATTCCTCGAGCGCCTGGACGAATGGCTCTGAATGACCTTGCTGCGCCCCAAATTCGGCGCTGGCAGGGAGCCCGCGAAAAGGGCCAGCAGACCCCTTCCGGGAGCGAGCGAAGCGAGCGTCAGCGCCAGAGCGAGCGAAGCGAGCCCCAGCACCAGAGCGAGCGAAGCGAGCGCGTTTATTGACGGGAGCGCGGGCTTTGCCCGCGCGGCTCACCTTGCGAGAAGCGCCGGGGAGGGCCCGCGGGAGGGGGCACAGCCCCCTTCCGCGCAGCGAGCGTCAGCGAGCGGGTTTTAGAACCACACCAGCGCCGCGGCCGTCAGCGTGACCTGGACCTTCTTCGGGTCGCCGCTGGCGGGGTTGGCGGGCATGGTGCGCGGTTCGTACTCGTAGATGGAGCTGCCGGCGAAATCGCCGCGTCCTTCCAGGCGGACCTCCGCATTGTTGCCCACGGGAACACCGACGGTCGCGGTCACCTCGCCGACGGTGGTCTTGACGCCCCTGCCCAGACGGAAGCCGTCATGGTCCTGGAAGATCTCGCCACGCAGGCTGAGGTTCAACATCTGGGTGAGCGCCATGCGCGCGTAGCCAGCGGCCCCGTACCAGCTGGCGGTGTCCTCGTGGCCGTAATCGACGTTCAGGCTCAGCGAGAGCTTGCCCACGGTCTGAGAGACCACGGCGTCAACCAGCACGCGCCAGGGATTGCCCGCGGCCGGATCCTCGGGCCCGGCCAGGAAATTGAGGATGAACGTGGTTCCAAACGGCGCGGCGTACGTGCCAGACACGCCCAGCGTCTTGCCGGCGTTGTTGTCGATGCCCAGGTCCCAACCGTTGGCCAGCATCACCTGCAAGGTGAACTGACTGGTCAGCGGCGCCGTCAACCGGATACCGGTGTGCGTGAACGGAATGGCGAAGCCGAACAGGAACGACCGCGAGTAGTTCCAGTTGGCGTGCGCCTCGATGACCTCTGCGCCCGCCGCGGTCACGAACTTGCCGGCGTCGATGGTGATCGGCGTCGAGCCGGGCAGAGCGAAGCTGGCGTAGGCCTGCAGGACGTGCTTCCAGACTTCGGTGCCAGGTTGAGAAGCGGTGATGTCCGCGACCGGACCAAAACCGAGATCCAACCGCAGACCGACCGGTTCCGGTTTGATACCCACCGCCAGCTTGGCGAAGGCCAACGAGAACGTGTCCGTGGGCGCATCGAAAACGCGGAAGCCAGCGGGCACCGTGGCCGAACCGCCGGGCCGCCAGGAGGCGTAGGCGTCAGCGAGCCCTTCGAACGTGACCAGATCCCTCCAGGACTTCTGGACGACGGGGGCCGCGGCCGTCGGGGGTGGCGCCTCGGGGGGAGAGCCAGCGGGGGGCGGTGTCGTTTGAGCGAATGCCGAGAGGGGGATCAACGCGGCCATCGCCGCGCCCAGAGCCAAGTGAAAGCGCATCATGACCTCCTTGGTCGTTGTGGAGCGGCAACGTATCGGCCGTTCCCCCGACGGTAAAGCTTTTTCCGCCCTCTACAAATCGACTTGATCTTGAGCGCCCGGAGTGTGAAACAATCCGCCGCTTTTTCGGAACCCCCGCCGCGGAGGGGGCACCAGCCCCCTTCCGCGCGGCGAGCGTCAGCGAGCGGTCTTTAGAACCACGCCAGGAAGGCCGCGGTCAAAGTGGCCTGGGTCTTCTTGCTGTTGTAGGCCGCCGGATCAGAGAAATCCATGCGGAACTCGGGACGGAACTCGAAGCGACCGGCCATGGGCACGCCGGCGCCCAGGGTGAACTCTTCCAGCTTTTGCGTCGCCCCCATGACCTTGTACTGGGCGTACTCACCACGAGCCGAAACGCTGAGGTGATCGCCAACGACGTAGTGGACCATCGGCGCGACGCCGATGAAGGTATCGATCCCGCCCGCCTTGTCGTTGACGTAGTCGAAGTTCAGGTTCAAGCCGAGGGCGCCCACGCTGTACGCGGCGACGAAGTCGAAGAGCACGCGGGTGTCGGTGCTGGTGCCTTCCTTGCCGATGTACACGGTCGGGATCAGGCTGAGCCCGCCGGGGACGGTCAGGCTGACCGAAGCGCCGAAGGTCTTGTCCTTGTTGACGTCGGGCTCGAAGCCCTGGCCGTTCCAGCCGTTCACCACGCTCGCTTGCAGCGAGACCATGTCGTTCACCTTGTAACCAAGCCGCAAGCCGGTGTGGACCAAGGGGATGGCGAAGAACAGGAGCGAACGGGAGTACAGCCAGTTCTTGTTGGCCTCGATGACCTCGGCGCCGGCCGTGGTCACGAATTTACCGAAGTCGATGGTGAGGTTTTCGACCGGGGTCAACGTCACGAAGGCCTGCTGGGCCACGAACGCGAACGCGGAGGGAGAGGTCATTCCCGCTGAGAACCCGACGCCGGAGTTGTTGATGACAACACCGGTGGCGCCGTATCCCAGGTCGAGGCGCAGGCCGACGTTGTCTCCGCTGACGCCCAGGCCAACCTTGGCGTAGCTGAGCGTGAAGGTGTTCGAGTTGAGGTCGAAGTTACGAACGGCCGGACCTTGCAAGCTGGCCGACGTCATCCCGGAGCTTTCGCCCGAGAAGTTGTACATGTAGTAAGCGTCGACGAGCCCGTCGAACGTCACCAGATCCTTCCAGGTCTTCGCGGGCGGCGCGGCCGGCGCGGGAGCGACGACAGGCGCGACCGGAGCGGGGGGCGGCGGCGCGGCCATCGGTGCGGGCGGCGGCGCAGCGACCGGCGGCGGCGCGGCGGGTGGAGCTCCGGGAGGGGCCGTGTCGGCGGCCGGCGGAGGCGTCTGCGCCAGCGCAGCCAGAGGAGAGAGCAAGCTCAAAGCAAGGACGGAAGCGGAAAGTCGCATCAAAAGACCCCCTGGGTTGTTTCTACTTTTCGTGGCCATCTGTCAGCACACGGGAAACTAGCCAGGGGTGCCGAAGGCTGTAAAGGATTTTGACAGCGAACAGAACAAATTTAGCGCTCGCGAAATCCACATGAAACATTGCCGAAACTTTCGCGTCGTCGCCAAAGTGATCATTTCAAGTTCAAGTACTCCTCGGGCACGTCGGCAAATCCCCATTGTTTCAGTTGCCGCGCCCAATCGCCCAGGTTCTCGACGGTGATCTTCACCGGCTCCATGGGGATCAGCGCGGTGACGTCTTTTCCGGATTGAATGCGATCAAGAATCTTCATGACGCCGACATTTCCCCAGAGAAACGTCGGTTGCGCGATCAGCACGGGGACCACTTTCTTTTCGACATAACGAAGCTCGGGCGGCAACCCGTCCACCGCGACGATCTTGATCTTTTGCAGCGCCGGATCGTCAAGCAGGGTCTTTGAAAACAGCGCCCACCCGCCCACCATGGCCCAACCCCGCAGCTCGGGATAGGCGGCCATCACGCGCAAGACCTCGGCGGCGGCGTCTTCCGGCGTCTCGGGATGGAAGAACGTGCCGACGATGTCCACGTGGGGATAGCGCGCGGCCTCTTCCTTGACGCCCTCGATCCGCTTGCGCAGGTTGGGGGCGGACTGGTTGCCGGCCAGGATGGCGATCTTGCCCTTGCCGTGAATCAGCTTGGCCAGCTCGGCCATCACGGTGGCGCCGAAGCGCCGGTCGTCCACGCCAAAATAGGCAAAGCGATGCGATCGCGGGGCATCGCTGTCGAACGTCATCACCGGGATGTTCTTGCTGACCGCTTCGTCGATGGCCGGCGTCAACCGCACGTCGTCGGAGCAAGAGATCAGGATGGCGTCCAGCTTTTCCTTGATGGCCTGGCCGATGCGCTGGGCTTGCACCTCGGCGTCCTCGCGCGGGGGCGTCAGCCAGACGATCTGGACGGGAAATCCCAGCTTGACCGACTGATCGCGGGCGGCGGCCTCGGCGCCCGCGCGCGCCGAAAGGAAGACCGGATTCGACGAGCTCTTGGCGATCATCCCGATGCGGATTCTCTTGCCCACCACCGGCCCGGCGTCCCCGCCGATGACCGGACTGCTGGCCAGGCCGGGCGAAGACGAGGGCGACTGCGATGACGACGACGACGACGACGACAGATCGCCGGAGCCGCCCAGGCGCTGGCAGGAGGCCGCGACGACCCAGACCGACCACAGGAGCGACGCACGCAGCAGCCGCGTCGGCGCCGTCATCCGCATGCGATCAAGGCGTGGCCTCTTCGATGACCACCAGCAGATCGCCCGCCTCGACGCTCTCGGAGGCGCCGGCCACGATCTCGCGCACCAGGCCGGTCACGGGGGCCTTGATCACCGTCTCCAGCTTCATCGCCTCGGTGACCAGCAGCTTCTGTCCAGCCTTGACGTGCTCGCCCACCTTGGTGACGAGATCGATCACCCGCCCCGGCATGGGCGCCCCCACCTCGCCCTTGCGTCCGGGCGTGGCCTTGCGCCGGCGTGGACCGGTGACGCGAGCGGCATCATCCGCGACGCGCATGGTGCGAGGCTGGCCATTCAGCTCGAAGGTCAGCACGCGGGCGCCGTCCGGTTCGATGTCACCGATGGACAGCAGCTTGATGATCAGCGTCTTGCCCGGTTCGATGTCGACCCAGGATTCTTCGCCGACGCGCAGCCCGTAGAAGAACGTCGGCGTGGGCAGCACGGAGGTGTCGCCGTGCAGGGCCCGATGCTCCATGTATTCGCGCAGCACCTTGGGGTAAAGCGCGTACGAGACCACGTCGCGCTTCTCCACGCTCATGCCGGCCAGCGTCTCCATCTCGCGCCGCGCGCCGGCCCAGTCGAAGGGCGGCATCGACGCCCCGGGCCGCCCGACGATGGGGGCCACGCCCTTGAGGATGTTCGTGCGCAGAGGCTCGGGAAATCCGCCCGGCGGATGGCCCAGCGAGCCGCGCATGTAATCGATCACCGACTCGGGGAAGGTCAGCTCGGCGGCCCGTTCGCTGACAGCGCGCGCGTCCAGCCCCTGCTTGACCATCCAGATGGCCATGTCGCCGACGACCTTCGACGACGGCGTCACCTTGGGGATGTCGCCGAACAGGCGATTGACGTCGGCGTAGGCGCGCTTGACGCCTTCCCACGCGGCGCCCACGCCCAGCGCCTCGGCCTGGGCGCGCAGGTTCGAATACTGGCCGCCCGGGATCTCGTGCTCGTAGACGTCGGCGGCCGGCGCCTTCAAACCTGATTCGAAGGGCGCGTACCACTCGCGCACCGGCTCCCAGTAGGTAGACAGCTGTTCCAGGCCGGGGATGTCGGCGCGCGGATCGCGGGGCGCGCCGGCCAGGGCGAAGGCCAGCGACGACAGCGACGGCTGCGACGTCATGCCGGCCATGATGCCGACCGCGCCGTCGACGACGTCCACGCCGGCGTCGATGGCCGCCAGATACGAGCTGATGCTGTTGCCCGACGTGTCGTGCATGTGCAGGTGCAGCGGCACGTCGACCGCTTCTTTCAAGGCGCGCACCAGCATAGTGGCGGCCCGCGGCTTCAAGAGGCCCGCCATGTCCTTGATTGCCAGCAGGTGGGTGCCGCGACGGACCACCTCCTTGGCCATGTCGACGTAATATTTGAGGTCGTACTTCGTGCGCGATGGATCGGAGACGTCGCCGGTGTAACAGATGGCCGTCTCCACGATCTTGCCGGTCTTCTGCGCCGCCTCGATGGCCACCTTCATGCTGTCGACGTCGTTGAGGGCGTCGAAGATGCGGAAGACGTCGATGCCGCAGGTGGCCGCCTCCTCGATGAAGCTGACCACCACGTCGTCGGGATAGTTGGTGTATCCGACGGCGTTGGCCCCGCGCACCAGCATCTGGAACATGATGTTGGGGACCATCTTGCGCAGCTCTTCCAGGCGCAGCCAGGGATCCTCCGAAAGGAACCGATAGGCGACGTCGAAGGTGGCGCCCCCCCACATCTCCAGCGAGAAGAAATCGGCGCAGATGCGGGCGGTGGCCGGCGCGATGCGCGCCAGATCGTACGTGCGCAGGCGCGTGGCCAGCAGCGACTGATGGGCGTCGCGCCAGGTGGTGTCGGTCAGGCGCACGGCCCGGTGCTCGCGCAGCCAGCGCACCACCCCTTCCGGACCGCGGCTGTCCAGGATCTGCTTGCTGCCGGGGGGCGGCGGCACGCGCGGGTCGACGACCGGCAGCAGCGGTTCGCGGCTGAGCGCGGTGATGGGCGGCTTTGGCTTGCCGCGCACGGTGGCGTGGCCGTTCACCACCGTCGACGCCACGTAACGCAGGATGCGCGTGGCCCGATCGCGCCGCGGCGTGTACTGCACCAGCTCCGGCGTCTCGTCGACGAAGGTGGTGTGCGCCTTGCCTTGCGCGAAGGTCGGGTGGGCGAGGACGTTCTCGAGGAAATAGATGTTGGTCTTGACGCCGCGGATGCGGAATTCGCGCAGGGACCGCACCACCTTGCGGCGGGCATAGTTCCACTCCAGACCGGACGCCGTGATCTTGACCAGCAGCGAATCGTAGAACGGCGAGACGCGCGCGCCGACGTAGCCCGACCCGTCGTCGAGGCGAATTCCCAGGCCGGCGCCCGGGCGATAGACGGCGATCTTGCCCGTGTCGGGGAGAAAGTCGTTGCGCGGATCCTCGGCGGTGACGCGCACCTGGATGGCCACGCCGCGCTTCTGGATGGCCTCCTGATTGGGGATGTCGATCTCCGGATCGGGCAGGCGGTATCCCTGGGCGATGCGGATCTGCGCCTGGACCAGGTCGCGCCCGGTGATCACCTCTGTGACGGTGTGCTCGACCTGGATGCGCGGGTTGACCTCGATGAAGTAGTGGGCGCCGTTCTCGGCGACCAGGAACTCGACGGTGCCGGCGTTGGTGTAGTTCACCTGGCGCGCCACCTTCAGGGCGTCTTCGGCCAGGCGGGCGCGCACCGCCTCGGGCAGCGACCAGGCCGGCGCGTACTCGACGACCTTCTGGTGGCGGCGCTGCACGGAACAATCGCGTTCGAACAGGTGCACCAGGTTGCCGTGCTGGTCGCCCAGCACCTGCACCTCGATGTGCTTGGGGCGAACCACCAGCTTCTCCAGAAACATCGAATCGTCGCCGAAGGCCTTGCGCGCTTCCGAGCGGGCACGCTCCAGCGACTCGGTCATCTCGGCGTCGTTGTTCACCACGCGCATGCCGCGACCGCCGCCGCCGGCCGCCGCCTTGACCATCACCGGATAGCCGACCTGGTTGGCGAAGGCGCGCGCCGCCTCGACGGTGCGCACCGGTTCGGGCGTGCCGGGTACCACGGGGACGCCGGCCGCCTGGGCGATCTTGCGGGCGGCCAGCTTGTCGCCCAGGGCGTCGATGGCCTCGGGCGTGGGGCCGATGAAGACGATGCCGGCGTCCCGGCACTTGCGGGCGAACGAGGCCCGCTCCGACAGCAGGCCGTACCCGGGGTGGATGGCGTCGACGCTGTGGCGCTTGGCCAGCTCGACGATCTCGTCCTCGGCCAGGTAGGCCGCCACCGGCTCCAGCCCCTTGCCGACCAGATACGCTTCGTCGGCCTTGTACCGGTGCAGGTGAACGCGATCCTCCTCGGAGAAGATGGCGATGGTGCGAAAGCCAAGCTCTGTCGATGCGCGGAACACGCGAACGGCAATCTCGCCGCGGTTGGCGCACATCACGCGCCGGAAGGGGAGGATGGACATGAACCCGCGAGAAATAACATTGATCGACTACAGTTCGGCAGAATAACGATGGCCGAAGGCCCCACCCCCGCTGCCCCTGACCGCGCCCTCCTGTGGGGCGCGGCCCTGACCCTGCTGGCCACCGTCTTGCGCCTGGCCTGGGTGCTGGCGGTGCGGACCGTGCCGGTGGGCGATTTCGCCATGTATCGCGAATCGGCGAACTATCTGTCCGAGTTTGGTTCGCTGGACCACGGGTTCATCTACATGCCGGGGTTCGTCGTGCTGCTGGCCCTGGTCAAGGATCTGGGCGGCGACCTGCTGGCGCAAAAGATGATCGGCGTCTTCTTCGGCGGCCTGGGGACGATCGGCGTGTTCGTGACGGCGCTGCATCTCTTTGATCGGGCGCCGGCGCCGTCGTCGTCATTGCCCGCGATGCCTGCCGCGGCGGACGGGCCGCGTTCGTGCCCGACGGCGGCCATCGCCGCGGGGCTTCTGTACGCGCTGTGGCCAGCCGGGATCGCCATGGCCAGCGTGGTGGGCACCGACGTGCCGGCGGCGGCGCTGATCATGGTGGCGGTGGCTTGCCTGTGCGGCTGGGGCCGCCGCCGCCCGTGGCTGGCGGCGCTGACCTTCGGCGTGCTGATGGGCCTGGGCGCCTACGTGCGGGCGGTGGCGCTGCCGCTGACGGCGCTGTCGGCGGTGTACTGGCTGGCGGCGCGGCGGCGTCCTTTCGCCGCGGCCAAGCTGACGGCGCTGTCGGTGGCCACCACGCTGCTGGTGCTGTCGCCCTGGGCGGCGCGCAACCTGCGCCACGAAGGCGAGCTGTTCTTCACCGACTGCCACGGCGGGATCACCGCGCTGATCGGAACCAACCCCAATTCGGAGGGGACGTACACACGCGCGCTGAACCAGCTGTTCCGCAAGGTCACCGGCCATTCGGTGCTGGACGAACCGCACCGGCAGGTCGACCACGCCGCGTATCGTCTGGCAAAGGACTGGGCGCGCTTCGAACCGGCCTACGCGCTGGGCCTGGGTGCCCTGCGCGCCCAGCGCTTGCTGGACGACGAACATCTGTTGTTGTACTGGCCCATCTACCGTCCGGGCGTGCTGGTGCCGCCGCACGACCGGTTCTTCGTCGAGCACCGCACGTTCATCGAACAGGCCTGCGACGCGGTCGGCCTGGGCATCCTGGTGGCGTTCCTGGCGGGGGTGGCCATGGCCGTGGCGCAGCGACGGACGCTGGGGTTGACGCTGCTGCCATTTCAGCTGGCCCTGACGGCGACGTACGTGATCTTCTTCGCCGAACCTCGCTATCGCGTGCCGATCGAGATGATGGCGCTGCCGGTGGCCGGGTTCGCCGTGGTCGGCCTGACCCGCCTGGGCCGGGCGGCCGTGCGCGGAGACGATCCGCGGGCGCGCCGACAGGCGGCGGTGGCGGTGGGGCTGACGGCGGTCCTTCTCGGCGCGGCGCTTTCTGCGGCGCCGCGTCTCCTGGCCGGCGGGGCGCGGCTGCGCGACCGCCACCGGTGGGCGGTGGTTCCCTGGACCGTCGACGGGCAGACCCGGCTGGCGCGCTGGCGGCGGACCGCCGTGGATCTGGCGCGCGAGCCGGAGGGCGGCATCCTGGCCGGCGCCCCCGACGGCGTCCGCCTGCACCCCCACCCGGCCACCGCCGCCCAGGTCGAGGTCTGGCTAGACGGAGACGACCTGCCGCCCGGAGACTATCGCCTGGAAAGCACGCTGGCCGGCGCTTCCCCGGCCGGCGCGGCTGGTGCCCCCACGCTGACCGTGACCAGCGGCGCGCCGGGCGTCTTGCCGCTGTCCTTCCCGGTCGGGCGTGACGCCACGGCGGAAGCAAACGTCGCCGGCATCGTTCATCATAGGGGCGGGCCGTTTCACCTGACGGTCACCGGCAGCGGCATGGACATCTGGATCACCAACACAACCCTCGCGCGGGCAGCGGCGGCGCCGTGAAACTTCCGGTGATCGTCGACAACCCCGGCGGCGACAACGCCGTCGTGCTGGTTCCGGGCGGCCTCATGGGCTGGCTGAGCTGGGAGGCGCATGCGGCGCGGCTGGCGGAGACGCGGCGGGTCCTGCGCGTGCAGCTGCTCAACGTCGCCCACGGCTACGAAAATCGGCCGTTGCCACCCGGCTATTCGGTGACCATGGAGGCCGACGCCCTGGCGGAGACCTTGCGGGCCGAGGGCGTCGTCGGGGCAAAGGGGGCTGACCTGGTGGCCTGGTCATATGGCGCCGAGGTGGCCCTTTCCTTCGCCCTGCGCGATCCGCAGCGCGTGCGTTCGCTGACCTTGATCGAACCGCCGGCGGTCTGGGTGCTGCGGGCGCGCGGCACCTTCGACGAGGAGGCGCAGCAGGTGGCGCGCAAGCTGGGCAGCCTGGGCGACGAGGTGTCGGAGGACGATCTGGAGATGTTCGCGGTCAACGTCGGGTTCTGCCCGCCGGGCAAATCGCCCCGCCAGATGGCCGCCTGGCCGCTGTGGGCGCGCTATCGGCAGGCGCTGCGCAGCTCGCGTCACGCCATCGATCACGCCGACGATCTGCAGGCGTGGCGGGACTTTCCCCGGCCGGTGCTACTGGTCAAGGGGCGCGGCTCGGCGCGTTTCCTTCATCAGATCGTCGACGGCCTGGCCGCCGAGCTGCCCGGCGCCCGGGTTTTGACCCTTCCGGGGGGCCACGCACCACAGATCGTGTCCATGGACGCCTTCATGACCGCGCTGGCGGCCTTCCAGGAAACCGCCAGCGCCCCCCCTGACGCCCCCGCTTTTCCACAGGTGACAACCCGTGATAAGTGATTTCACGGCAGGAAAGCCAGCCGTGTGAGGCCCGCCGGGTCCATGGAGCAATTCGCCGCCATATCAGCCGTCACCGACGATCGAGGCCAGGCCCTGGCCCTGGTCGAAGATCTCCTTGCGGCGTTTGAAGAAGAAGACGCCCCCGCCCAGCGTGCCGCCCAGCTGTGTCGGATCGCCGAGGTCTACGAACGGCGGCTGGGCGACGCCAGCAGCGCGCTCATCTCCCTGCAGGCGGCCTTTCGCGAAGATCCCAGCAGCGGGCAGGTGGTGCACGAGATGGAGCGGCTGGCCCGCGCCTTCGATCAGTGGCGGGGCGTGGTCACGTCGACCGCCGAGGTGGCGGAGTCCCTGGCCGACCACAAGCAGGCCGCCGATCTGTGGGTGCAGATCGCCTTCTGGTGTGACGTCGGCCTGGGCAGCGTCGACGAGGCGATCGCCTCCAGCCAGCAGGCGCTGGCCCTGGTGCCCGATCACGGCGGCGCGCTGGCGCTGCTGGAGAACCTTTACCGCCGGCGCGCCGACTGGGATCACCTGGCGGAGATCCTGGACCGAAAATGGTCGGATCGATTTCGCGATCCCAACCGCATCGCCGACGGGTACGCGGAGATCTTGCGCGCCGACCCGACGAACATGGCGGCCATGATGGGCCTGGCCCGCGTCCACGAGGCGCTGGGCGAGTGGGACAGCATGGTCCGCCTGCTCACGCGCGCGGCGGAACGCATGACCGGGGCCGAGCGGGTCGGCCTGCATTTCCAGCTGGGCGAAGTGACGCTGGCCCAGATCGGCGATCCCGTCGCCGCCGAGGAGCAGTACGCCCAGGCGGTGGCCCTGGATCCCGGCCACGTCCCCAGCATGCTGGCCCTGGTCCAGATCTACCGCGACCGCAGCGACTGGCTGAAGGCGGCCTCCCTGCTGGTGCGCGCCGCGGATGAAGTGGCCGACCGCGCCCAGAAGATCGACCTGATGTTCGAGGCCGCCACCATCTTTCAGGAAAAGCTGGAAGACGAGTCGCAGGCCGTCGCCTTGTACGCGCAGATCGTGGCGCTGCACCCCACCCACGCGGGCGCCGCCTGGCCGCTGATGGAGATCTATTACAAACGCCAGGCCTGGTCCGCGCTGCGACCGCTGGCCCAGCAGCTGGCTGACGACGGCCCCGGCGCCGCCGCCCAGGGGCGCAGCGCCACCTGGCAAGCCACGGTCTGCCATCACCTGGCCCGCTCCGCCGAGGCGCTGGACGACGTTCCGGCGGCGGTGGCGGCCTATCGGCGATCTTTCTCGGCGGATCTCAGTTACCTGCCGACGCTGCGCGACTGGGGCGCGCTGTCCTTTGTGGCGCGCGATTGGGAGCAGGCCGCGCAGCTTTACGATTCGGTGCTGTTTCCCCGTCGAGAGAGGTTGCCGCGCGAGGAGATGTTCGAGGCGCTGCACCGGCTGGGCATCTGCCGCCTGCACCTGGGCGACGATCAGAAGGCCGTCGATCTGCTCAGCCGGGCGCTGGCCATCGATCCCCAGCACCGCGCCACGCTGGAGGCGCTGGACCAGATTCACACCCGCAGCGCGGACTGGGATTCGGCCATCGCCGACAAGCGGGCCCTGCTGGCCCTGCCCAACGACGTCGAGGCGCGCGTCGCCCTGCACGAACAGCTGGCCGACATCTATCGCGATCGCAAGAACGATCCAGAGCGGGCCATCGCCGAATGCTCGGCGGCGCTGGAGGCGTCGCCCGAGGCGCCGCGGGTCATGCACAAGCTGCTCGAGCTGTTGACCGAGACCCGGCAATGGTCGCGGGCGCTTCCCATCCTGACGCGGCTGGCCGAGACGGCGGCTGGCGATGGTCCCGTGCGGGCCCGCTATCTGGTCGCGGCAGCCAACATCCAGAACTATGAGCTGCACGCCGACGAGGAAGCCGTCGAGCTGTACAACCAGGCGCTGGACGCCGATCCCGAGGATCTGAAGACGTTCGAACGGATCGACAAGATCCTGACCGCCAGCAAGGACTGGAAGACCCAGGCCCGCTGTTACCGGCGCCAGATCAAGCGCATGGGGCCGCCGTCGGCGACCAACCGGCCGGCCCTGCTGGCCCTGTGGCAGGGGCTGGGCGAGATCAGCCGGTCGCGCCTGGGTGATTATCCGGCCGCCATCGCCGCCTTCGAGGTCTGCGTGGGCCTGGAGCCCGAGCAGGCTTCGCGCCGCGCGATCCTGGCCGAGCTGTACCAGCTGTCGGGTCCGGCGCATTACGGCCAGGCCATCGACGAGCACCGCCTGCTGATCAAGAAAGCGGCCGGTCTGCCCGAGATGGTTCCCCACCTCAAGACGCTGGTGCGGCTGCACGCCGAACGGTCCGAGCTGGACGCCGCCTGGTGCGTGGCCCAGGTGCTGTCGTATCTGGGGCAGGCCGACGCCGACGAGCAGCGCCTGTACGCGCAGTACCGCCCGCAGGGTTTCGTGCGGGCGCGCAGCCGCCTGACCGAGGAGCTGTGGCAAAAGAACATCTATCACCGCGACGAGGATCGCGTGATCTCGCAGCTGCTGGCGGCGGTG
>DATLVT010000357.1:0-3506 GCA_035577105.1 Polyangia bacterium | reverse complement strand
ACCTGCCCTGCGGGGCGGACCCCTCCGGGCAGGAGCGCTTCAGGACACCCCGCCGAGACTCAGCCCCACGCCTCCTCGCGCCTGGGGGCCTGCATCCATTCCGCTACGAACGCTGACGATGACGGATCTGTGAGCGACTTTTGTCTCTCCAGGATTCACTCGATAGTCTGCAACGCTGGCCCCAAGCGAGCCGACGTAGCGTGGGGGGGGTGGCGCGGAAGGAAGGGGCCACAGCGGGACGGTCCGGCGGGGCCGTTGTCCCTCGGCGCATCTGATACACAGCTCGCGTTGTCTAGAATCTCGAACGCGGCCCCGGCGGACCGGCCCGATGGGGAAGGTTTCCTGCAGCGACAGGACCCGCCCACGCGGAGGAGGCGGACGCCGCAAGGTCCACGTCAACTCCCGCAAGATGTGACGAATCATGAGAAGGCGAGCACTAGGCGGAGGGCGCGGCCCGATCAACCGCCGGTCCCGCCGGTCAGTTCGTCTTGCTGATGGTGTATTTGATCTTGAAGGGTGCGGTGGCGCTGGCGTCGGGGGTGATGATCAGCGGATAGGCGTCCACACCCGGGAACGGGCTCCAGTACCTGGCGCGGTCGGTTCCCGCGGTCAGTTGATAGGCGCCGCTGCTGGAGACCACCTTCACCGTCCAGGTCCCTCCGCCGGCGGTGGTGATCTGAAAGCCGTCGGTCCCCAGCAGCGCATACTGGTTGCCCGTCACGTCGACGAACGGCTCGACGATGCGCACCCCGCGCGCCGTCGAGATGGTCACCTCTTTTGAATAGCTGTCCCTGGTGAACAGATAGGCCCAGGTGAACGTCGTGCCGGAGCCGCCGCCGTTCACGTCGCGCAGGGTGCCGGTGGCCGTGGCCTCGGCGCCGTCGGCGTTGCTCTTCACCGACAGCTTGGCCTGATCGTCATAAAGGTTCGTGGACAGCGCGCCGCCCGTCGTTTCGATCCGCGCGGTCAGCGGCAGCAGGTCGCCCTCGGTCGGCATGTGCAGCGCCTCGACCCGGCTGTAGATGGTCTGCGATGACACCTGCAAGAACCCGGTCGGTCCGTACCCCGCAAACCACAGCGCGCTGATGCTGCCGCCCCGGGCCACCGTGGCGCGCGGGTAGGTGCCGATGGCGCCGTAGGCGGTGATGGTGGCCATGATCCGATCGGTTCTCACCAGGCCGGTGGCCACCGTCGGGAAATATTTGGCCCAGTTCTTTTGATCGGCCGGGATGGCGCCCCCGTCCACGTCGGTGGGGAGCGTCGCCGGTCCCAGGTCGATGGCCATGGCGATGCTCTGCGCGCGGGCGAAGGTGGAATAGTTGTCGGGCGGCGTGCTGGACGGGTGATTGCCGGCGGACGGCCCGTACATGATCCAACCCTTGTCGTCCAGGCAGCGCTCGCGCAGAAACGCCAGGGCCAGCGCGCCGGCGCGGCGGATGACGGGACTCTTGTCGGCCAAAATCCCCAGGCCCAGGAAGACCCCGGGCGCGGTCTTGGTGCCGCTCTCGAACATCCACTTGTACGTGCGGGTTCCCCAGGAATTGTCGATGGCCCCGTTGGGGTACATGAAGTTCAGGTGGGCCAGCATCAGCTCGGCCGCCTTGTCGACGTGCATGGGCGACGGCAGGATGCGCCCGTAGGCGGCGATGAAGCCGATCGACTGGGCGATGTTGTAGCCGAGATCGACGCCGCCCCCTTCGCCGTCGATCAGCCCGTCGGCGTTGATCGACTGCAGCGTGGTGGCCATCAGGCTGGCCGCCTTGGTGGTCCACACCGGCTTGGGGTTGGGCACCGCCCGCGCGGCCAGCAGCAGTGCGACGGCGCCGGTCGGCGTGTAGTTGATGTTGTTGCCGCGCGGAAAATTGGCCGCCACCCAGTCGGCGCTGCGGGTGATCGAGTTGACCCACAGGCTGGCGTCGCTGGCGGTCATGCGCGGTTTCAAGATGACGTAAGCGCCGGCCAGCGAGATGAGCTGGTCGGCGGTGGTGCCGTCCCAGCCGGTCGTCGACGGCCACTCTTCGATCCACGAGCCGTTGGCGAGCTGCGTGGTGGTCAGCCAGGTCCCCAGACGAATGGCGGCGTCGGCGTACCTGGCGTCCTGCTGATACTTGAAGGCGATGGCCAGCGGGTAGACGGCCTCGGCGGCGCGCGAGTGGACGGGATTGCGGCTGGGATTGGTGCTGGGGCTGACCAGGGCGCCGAAATTCGCCGCGCCGTTCTGGGTGATCTGGGTCGTCAGCAGCAGGTCGTCCAGCTTGAGCAGCGTCTTCAAGAATTCTTCGCGGCTGGCGGGAACGGGGAGAGGGCCCGGCGCCGCCCCGCCGGCTCCCCCTGTGCCCGCGGCGTCCCGGCCGCTGGCGCCGCCGCTGCCGATGGGCACGCCGGTGTCGGTGTCGCCATCAGTCTGGGCGCCGCCGGTGCCGCCCGCCGCCGGCCCACCCGTGCCGCCGGTTCCGGCGGCGTCGAAGCCATCGCCCGAGCCCGAGCCGGAGCCTCCACCCGACCCTGACGAGGTGCCGCCGCCGCCCGATGAGCCGCAGCCCAGAAGGCCCCCCGCGCCGGCAAGACAAGCGAGGCCAATCAACGCGGCGTGCGCTCGTCGTATCGGCGTTCTCCCGCGCATCACCATTCACCCCTTTAACAGGCGAAGGCGACGGGACGGGAAGCACCTTCCCTGCAGCCCGCGGTATTTTCAGCGAAAGTCGCGCAGGTGGCGTCGGGTGGTCGGGCCTTTGGGGCTGTCTTCACCACTCTGGCATTCGACGCACAGCTCGACGTACGGCATCAACTCCAGCCGGCGGGGCGAGATCGGCTCTTCACACTCGGCGCACAACCCGAAAAGGTCGGGCTCTGCCTCCAGGCGCTTCAGCGCCGCCAGCACCTTGGTCAGCTCCTGGGCGCGGGCGCGGTTGCGCCCGGACGCGATCACCTGGGCCATCTCGGTCAGCGGAGCCTCGTCATCGTCGGTCCCCACCTCGGTGGGATCCTTGCGCCCCGGCTCGATGGCCAGGTCGCCTTCCTCCAGGATTTCCGCCTTGAGGGCCAGCAAACGCTGGCGATGGACGTCCAGTGCGGAAGCCTTGGGCACGACTTTTGGAGCCTACTGTGGAAGGCCGTCCGTCGCCAAGGCGTTGGACGCAGCGCGCGGCCGATCGTCGCCTGACTTTGTGCTGGAGGCATTCGTGTTGTAGACATCGCGTCCCTTGACCACGTTTGCATCCCTTCCGCTGCACTCCGCTCTCGCCCGCGCCCTGACCGCCCGCGGATACGAAACCGCCACACCCGTCCAGGCCGCCGTCCTGGACCCGCTGCACACCGGACGCGATCTCACGGTCTCGTCGCAGACCGGGTCGGGCAAGACCATTGCCTTCGGGGCTCTGCTGGCGCAGACCCTGCTGACCGAAGGGACGCCCTGGACCCGCGGCACGCGGCCGGCGGCGCTGGTCATCGTCCCCACGCGGGAGCTGGCGCAGCAGGTGCGCGAGGAGCTGGGCTGGTTCCTGCAG
>DATLVT010000356.1:0-2535 GCA_035577105.1 Polyangia bacterium | reverse complement strand
CGCGTGCGTGCCGTCGGCGCGATCCAGCAGGCGGCCGGTCGAGGAACCTTTGCCTTGCGGCTGGGCCTGGGTCCGACGGTGGTGCACGAGGACCGTGTCCGCAATCAGGGCATGCGCGCCGGGCTGACCGGCAGCGATCTGGAGACATCGGTCTTCACCACGCTGCCGGCGGCCGATCTGGAAGCGGTGGTGGCTGTTCGCGTGGCCGGCCCCTGGGCGCTGATCGTCTGCGGCGGGCCGTCGGTGCTGTTCGCCGACGGAACGTTTCACGGCGGGTGGACCACGCTGCTGGGCGCGGGATGGCAACCGTGAGAGACGCCGGGGGTTTCAGCGCGGTCGGCGCCGGCAGCGGCGTCGGTGTCGTCATGACCGTCGCCCTTGCCGTCGCCGGATGCGGTGACCTCAAGGGACTGGGCGGCAGTCAACCACCGCTGATGACGTTCAACGCGATGACCAGCGGTGTGGCCCCGGCGGCGCCGCGGTCGCTGCAGGTCGCCCTGGTCTGGGGCGCGCAGTGGCTGACCGAGCCTTTCTGCGTCCTGCCCGCCGAATCGGACGCCGCCGCCGCCATCATCGCCGCCGGCTGCCGCGATCCCTTCGGGTTCGTCCCCCTGCGCGTGGCCATGAGCGTGCCCATCACGGCGGATGCGCCCGCGTCGCTCTCGCTGTTCGATCTGCCGTCGGCGGACGTGATGGTCGGCGACGTCACGGCCCGCGTCGCCTACGGCAGTCTGGTCGTCTACGACGATCGCGACGGAAGCGGAACGCTGGAGCTGGCCACGCCCCATCGCACGCCCTCGGGCGGCCGCCGGGGCGATTTCGGGGACGTCGCCGACTCGGCGGACGTCATCTACGGCGCCAGCTTTGTCACCATGACGGCGCCTGATCAGCGCGTGTCGTACCGCGAGGGTGCCTTCAACGAGACCAGCGCGTTTTATCCGCGCAGCGGCTGTGATGACCCTCCCCGCGGGTTCGCGGTGATCGGAGCCGGCGGGTTCACCCGGGAGGCCGGGCTGGCCTCGGCCGCCGCCGGGCAGCTGCCGGCCGAAGACCGGAGCGCCTGTACCCAGGCTGCGCCCGGGGATACCGTCGTCAACGTGGCGCTGCAAGCCCCCTCCGCCGCTCTTCGCGAGGTGGGCTGCGTCGAGCGCGCCGACGACAGCAGCACGCGCTATCGGGAACCACCGGCTGACGAACCGGATTTCAGCGGGCGCATGACCGCTTGCGCGCACCTTCCGACGTTCGACGCCGGCGGGCAGTCGAGCTTGATCCAGCTGGTGGTCAGCGGGCGCGACGGGGATCGCTGCATGGGACTGACGCACTATACGTTGCGCGGCTGTCGCGAGAACGTCTCCTGCCCCGTCCCCGACTGGGACTTCACGGCGAATCCGCCTGCGTGGTGGAAGTGCCCGCACTAGGCCGGCCGCATCGGCAGCGTCGATCGGCGATCGTCTGGCGCGTGTTTGTTGTCGCCCTGGCGGCGGCGTCGGCGCTGCTCCCGCTGCTGTCGGCCGGCGTGGTGGCCGCGCAAGCCCCGTCGCCTGCGCCGCCGGCGCCCGTCACCGCCGCCGCGCCCGTGACGGCGCCGGCAACGACGCCGCCGCCCGCTGACGATGACGGACCGCCGCGGTTGTCGCTGCCCACCGAGGGCGATCGCGAGGCCTGGAAGAAGAGCGGCTTCCGCCTGGGCCTGGGCCTGACGTACGGGCGGCTGGTCGGGCTGCAGGGCGCTCCCAGCGGACGGTTGCTGGGCCCGACGTTTCGATTCGGCCTGAGGCTGGACGCCGGCTGGTCGATCATGACCTCGTTCCAGTACGCCAGCGCCTCGGCGGCGGGCGGGCTGTCGGGCCTGCGATTCGCCGGCACCATCGATCCCACCTGGCACGCCACGCCGCACCTGTCCTTGGCGGTCGGCGTGGGCTTCGGGGGGATCGTCGAGGGGCCCACCGGCCGGCCCGACATCTCGCCGCTGCCGAACACGCTCAACTCTTCGTACACGTTTCCCAGCGCCGGGCCGCCCCTGCCCAGCTGCAGCGGGGTCGGCGCCGCCGGTCTGGTCCGCGCCGAATGGTCGATCGTGCTCGGCTCGCGCGCGCTGACCAGTTTCTCCGTCGAGGCGCTGGGCCAGTGGACAGGCTGCGTCTCGGACACCGGCCACGTCGAGCCGGACAGCGGACAGGCGATCGTGCGCCGCCAGTGGTGGCCGCACGTCGGCGCGACCGGGACCTGGGGCGTCACGTGGCGATGAATCACCGGGCGGCGGCGGCCCTGCTGCTGGCCCTGCCGGCCTTCGTCCAGGCCCGGGCCCAGGCCCAGACGCTGGACGGCGCGGCGGCCGACACTGGCGTCGGCGCGGCCCCCGACGGTGGGGCGGCGGCGATCGATGGACGAGCGGACGCTGCCCCGACGTTCGAGCAGCCGCGCCCGCTGACCGACACCGCCGTGCCCTATCCGCCGGGTGCGCCCGCCATCACCGCGCCCGTGGTGGTCACGGTCAAGCTGCTGGTCGACAAGGCGGGCCAGGTCCAGAAAGTC
>DATLVT010000355.1:0-11556 GCA_035577105.1 Polyangia bacterium | reverse complement strand
AGCGCCGCGCTGGACGGCGTGCGCGTGGCGGATGCGATCCTGGCCGGCGGAGCAGCGCGCCCGTCCGCTGGCTAGCGCGTGGCTAGTGCAATGGCTGGCGCGCGATCAGTGACCGGAGCCGCCCGGGGTCGATACCGGCGTCGATGCCGGCGGCAGCACCATGGCCGGATCACTCAGGTGGGAAAGAACCTTGCCTAGCCACAGCTTCTGTTCGTCGCTGATCACGTCGAACCGGACGCCGGCGATGTGCGCGCCTTGATCCAGATCGCCGGACCAGACCACGTGTCCTTTGACCCACAACGGCGGCATGTGCTCCTCGACGTCGTCGACGACCAGAAAGAGACCGAGCGCGATCTCCTCACCTTCGGCCAGCGGGCGATCCGACACAATGCCGGCGCCGCCCTCCGACAGATCACGCGTGGTGGCGGTGAAGACGATCCGCGGCGTCCGCACCTCGGCCGACATGCGAACGTTGAGCCGCCGATGCTGCCTCTGCCGCCGCGTTGATTCGGATGACGACGTCGGCGTCGTCGCCCTGGACGGCGGCGCCTTGGGCGGTGGTGGCGGCGGAGGTGCGGGGGGCTGAGCCATCGATTTTCAGACGCTCACGGACGAAACGGATCGTCGGGATCGGAGTGGCGATCGGTGTCCTCGCGGCTGTTCTCAAAAGGGTCTTCCGCGTTCGTCGTTCCGTCAAGCAGCCCCATGAACATGTCCAGGTAGCGAGCGCGCTCCTGGTTGACGTCGATGAACATCACCCCGACCTGATACGACCCGAACATGGCCGTGCACCAGGCAATGCGGCCCCGCAACAGCAGAGGCTCCGACACGCCGCCGGCCGCGAAGGTCAGCACCAGTTCGATGGCGATATCGCCCTCGGGACCGATCTGCTCGGTCGAGATCAGGCAAAGCCCGGAGCGGGATATATCGCGGGTGCGGGCGGCCAGCTTACGATCCCCCACCGTCACCGACACCTGGATATCTGCCTGGAAGCGACGGTGCTGCCGCGCGTCCTTCATTCGTTCAGGGTGTTTGGCTGGCCGCATTGGATGTTCGTGTGTTTCGGGGGCGCGAAAACGCCCCTCCCGTCAGCGCGTCCAGCTCCGCTTCTATCTCCTGGACTCTCAGCTCTCGGCGAAGTCGGGGCGTAATGTCGGGGGAATCGGATGTTGCCGCCTCGGTCTTGAGCCGGCGTCGCTCGAACACCAGGCGGACCACCATCATCTCGACCTCGCGCCGCACGTCAGCGATCCGCAGCGCCTCCATGTGCGCGCCCAGCTCGTCTGGATTGAAGACGATACGCGACAGATCCCAGGTCGCACGCACCTCATAACGCACATCCTGGTGAGTATTCATGCCGACCGGTGCCGCATCGTCCAACGACGTGCGGCCATAGTCCAGCGATTCATCGCGGCCGAATCGGCGGTCGACGCGCACACGCACCTCCGGCAGCCAGCCCGCCGCGCCGGCGCGCGACAGCAGCGAACGCGCCCGCTCCGGCTGGGCCATGACCAGGGCGGTGGCGGCCTCGCGCAGCTCCATCAGGGGCGGTTCACCCGCCGCCACCAGGGCGGCGATCGAGACCGCATCGATCCGGTGCCGGGCCGCCGCTGTCGCGCCCGCGCTGCCCGGAGAGCCGGTGACCGGAGCGCCGCCGGTCCCTGCCGGCGACGCTGGTGATTCATCGGCGGCTAGCGCCGGCGTCGGTGTTCCGATGCCGACGGCCGATTCGATCAGCGCGGCGGCCACCAGGGTTCTTCCGTTGATCATCGTCGCATGTCTCATGGATCCGTCTCCGCCAGGGTTTCGACGGCGCTGAGGTCGAGTTGCGTTTGTTCCGGACCAGGAGACGCCGCGGCGACGCGCCTGCGCATGATCTCGGCTGCCAGGACGCCCGCCGGCGAGAGTCGGCGTTGGGGCAGTCGTTGCAGCGGAATGGTCATCACCATCAACGCTCGAATGGTCTGCTGGCCGTCGCCCACGTCCACGCTGGTCAGCACGCTGATGCGCGGCAGATAGCTGAACCACGGAGATGGATCAACGACCGGGCGTCGCAACAGCTGCGCCTCGTCGACGTCCAGCGGATCAGGTTCGGGCGGCTTCGGCAGTTGCCCAGGCTCCTTCAACGTCCGCCCCCGCACGCTGGCGAAGAGTCCGGTGGGCGTTCCCAGCCAGACCTCGCCGCTCCCCACCTGGGCGGCGGTGATCTCCAGGGCGCCGTCGCCCACCACCCGCCAGGTCTTGCCGTTGTCGCGCGACGCCAGGCCCGCAGCTCCCAGGCCGATCCAGGGGCCGCGGCCGCGCGCCCAGCAGCGAATGGCGCGCGCCGCGACGTTCGTAGTGGTTCTTGTCTCGCCCTCGAAGGACGGGGGAAAGATCGTCAGCGTGCCGCCGATCAATGCCACCACCTGCCCATCGCAGATGGCGACGTCGTCGATCGGTTCGGGTGACAGCCGCTCTGGCGGTCGCCGCCGGCTCATGGCCCACAGACCGTTCTCGGCGCCGACCAGGAGCGACTGACCGCCAGGACCAATGGCCAGCGCGCGCGGTCGCGCGGTGGCCACGCCGGCCAGTTGCCAGGTCTGACCGTCGTCCTCGCTCATCCAGACGCTGTTCTCGCTGACCACCGCCACCAGGGCCCGACCGTCCGCGCTTGCGCCGGCGGCGATCAACGAAACATCTCGCTCGCCGAGCCCACGCGGCTCGAAGCGATGGCCTGGTGTGCTGGCGTCGACTCTCCAGACACCGGCGGTGGTAGCCATCCAGATCTGTCCGTCGCCGGCCACCAGCGCCCGCGGGCTCAGTGGCTCGATGTCGGGCGTCGCCCGCGGCCCCCGCGGATGTTCGTCGACGCCTTCCTCGTCCAGCAGTTCCTCCAACTCGGGCCCGTCGCGATCGGCGTCGGCGAGGTCGTAGAAAGAGATCACGTCGTCGACGTCCGCCTGATGGCGGCGAACAACCGCGCTGGGCGCTGACGTGCGCGCCGGCGCGTCGGGCCACCGGCTCTCGACGTTCACCTGCGCCCCCTCGCGCCTCAGCAGGACAGCTTGCCGCCCGCGCCCGCCTGAAGTGATGGCCGCGACCAAGGGCCCGCTGCTTGCCACGGCCGCGATTGGCTCCGAGAGCACCGGACCAAACGCCGCGGCCCGAACGGCCGGTGAAGCCGCGCCCACCACGGCGGCAACCATCACCGCCGGAAATCTTTCTCTCGGGGACATGCGCTTGCTCAGTGCAACCGACATGCCCGCCATTGCGCGCGCAGCAAGCTGCCCGTTCATCAGATCATCCCCAGTGGACCGCCGGCGCGGCGACCGCCGACCGGTCGCCTTCCCAAATCCGGACGCCTCCGGCGGCGGCGCGTGATATAGGATTTTCTGCAATGACGGCCAAGATTCTCGACGGGAAGGCGCTGGCTGCGCGCATACGCGGCGGGCTGGCGGACGGAGCGAAGGTGCTGGCCGCCCAGGGCGTGCAGCCGGGCCTGGCCGTGGTGCTGGTGGGAGAAGACCCCGCCTCGCAGGTCTACGTCGGCGGCAAGACCAAGGCCTGCCGGGAAGCCGGCTTTCGTACGTTTGATCATCACCTGCCGGCGTCGACGCCCGAGGCCGCGCTGCTGGCGCTGATCGCCGAACTGAACCACAACCCGGAGGTGGACGGCATCCTGGTGCAGTTGCCGTTGCCGCCGGGCATCGATTCGCGGCGCGTGCTGCTGGCCGTGGATCCGACCAAGGACGTCGATGGATTCCACCCGGACAATCTGGGACGATTGCTGCTAGGGGAACCGCGCTTCATCGCCTGCACGCCCTTCGGGGTGATGAAGCTGCTGGAAGAAGCGGGGGCCTCTTTGGCTGGCGCCAACGCTGTCATCGTCGGCCGGTCCAACATCGTCGGGAAACCGATGGCGGCCCTGCTGATCGCCGCCGACGCCACGGTGACCGTCTGTCATTCAAAGACGCGCGATCTGGCAGAGGTCATCGGCCGCGCCGACGTGGTCGTGGCCGCCGTCGGTCGACCCGAGATGGTCAAGGGCGCCTGGATCCGTCCCGGCGCCGTGGTGATCGACGTGGGCATGAACCGCATGCCATCCGGCAAGCTGCTGGGCGACGTCGAGTTCGCCGCCGCTGTCGAGCGCGCCTCGGCCATAACCCCTGTTCCGGGTGGCGTCGGTCCGATGACCATCGCCATGCTGCTGGCCAACACGTTGACCTCGGCGCGCGCGCGGGCGGCCGGTCGCCGCCTGACCTGATCAACGGATCTGAATTCGCACGGGTCGGGTCACGCAGCGAACCACCGACGCTTGCATCTCGGTGAACAGCGGCGGGTTGGACAGCGCTTCGTCCGCGCCCAGTTGCTGCGCGCGCACCCGGTCGCGTTCCAGCTGGGCCAGGGCGATGATGGGCGCCCCCCGGGTGTCGGAACCGCTGCCCAGACGGCGCACCAGATCGTCTCCGTGCGCCCCTGACGAATCCAGATCGACCACGGCTAGATCGACGACGGTGTTCTGGCGCTCGGGAGGCTTTCGATAGTCGACGTCGGTGATCTCGCAGCCCATGATCGATTTCAGGTACCGACTGAGGATGGCCCGCGGCGCCGGCTCGCCCGTCCCCAGCAGGACGCGCACGCCGGCAAAGTTGTAAGCCAGTTGATCCACGGCGGGTCCGTAGTCGTCGGCCGGCGTGGTGATGTCGATGGCCACGCCGGGGGGCTGGCCGGGGCCGGCGGCGTTCTCTCGCGCCCAGGCGATCTGGCCCATCAGATCGATGGGCGCCAGGCCGGGCACGCGCAGGTGCAGGGCGACCGTCGGATCGCTGACCATGGGCAGGGCAACCTCCAGAAACAGCCCGCCCGCCGCCAGGTGATTGGCGTACGCCAGCAGGAACGATCCCGCCGAGCGAAACTCCAGATCAAACGTCAGCGGCGCGCGCGCGGTTCCCCGGACGACGTCGCCATTTGACCCGTCCGTGGCGGTCATGACGGAAGGAAGCGGGCGATCAGCGCGTCCAGCTGATCCAGCGAGTGATAGTGAACCTCGAGGTGTCCTCGCCCCGGACCCGACTCGACCACCTTGACCTTGGTGCCCAGCACCCGCGCCAAGCGATCGCCCAGGTCGCGCGCCGACGCCGACGGCGCCGCCGTTGCCGGGGCCGACGCCGAGACGCTGCGTTCGCGCCGAACCAGCGCCTCGACTTGACGGACCGACATCTCGCGCGCGGCCACCCGGCGGGCCAGGCGCTCCATGGCGTCGGCGGACTCCAGTCCCAGCAGGGCACGGGCGTGGCCCATGGAGATGCGTCCCGCCACCACCAGGTCGCGCACGGATTCGGGCAGACGCAGCAGGCGAAGGGCGTTGGTGACGGTGGTGCGATCCTTGCCCACGCGGCCCGCCAGGGTCTCCTGGGTGTACCCGAAATCGCTGATCAGGCGCTGGTAGCCGGCCGCCTCTTCGATCGGGTTCAGATCGGCGCGCTGCAGATTCTCGACCATGGCCATCTCGAAGGCGCGCATGGGGGCGATGTCACGGATGACCGCCGGGATCTCGTGCAGGCCGGCGCGCTGTGCCGCCCGCCAGCGCCGCTCGCCCGCCACCAGTTCATAGCCGCCCAGGGCCCTGATGCGGACGATCACCGGTTGAATGACCCCTTGGGTGCGAATGGAATCGGCCAGCTCGGTCAGACGGGTGTCATCGAAGATCTGGCGCGGCTGATCGCCCGACGGGTGGATCTCCTCGATGGAGATGGTGCGCAGCCCCTCGCCGCGTCCTCCAGCGGACGGGCTCACGGTCTGGGCGGCAGCGGGGGAGGGCGACGCGCCAGGGATCAACGCGGCCAGACCGCGCCCCAGCGCCTTGCGCTTCGGGGCGCTCATGGTTGGCCGCCCACGGTGACGGCCGCGCCGGCAGCGTGACGGGACAGAAACTCGCGGGCCAGGTCCAGGTAGCTCTTCGCCCCTTTGGAGCTGATGTCGTAAAGGATGATGGGCTTGCCAAAGGAGGGCGCCTCCGACAGCCGCACGTTGCGCGGCACGGTGGTGGCGTACACCTTCCCTTCAAAATGCGTGCGCACCTCGCTGGCAACCTGCTCGGTCAAATTCTGTCTGGTGTCCACCATACAAAGAACGATGCCTTCGATCGTTAATCCCGGGTTCAAGGACTGGCCGACCAGATTGATGGTGTTTTGCAGATCTGACAATCCCTCCAGCGCATAGTACTCGCACTGCAGGGGAACCAGGACGCTGTCGGCGGCGGCCAGCGCGTTCAGGGTCAGCAGGCCCAGCGAAGGCGGCGTGTCGATGATGACATAGTCGTAATCGCGCGCGGCGGCCCGCAGCGGCCCACGCAGCCGGGTCTCGCGCTCGGGCAGGCTGACCAGCTCGATCTCGGCGCCGGCCAGATCGGCGGTGGCGGCGATCAGGTCCAGGGTGGGCAGCTCGGTCTTCCGGATCACCTCGGTAACCGGCCGTTCGTCGACCAGGACGTCGTAAATGCTGGGCCCCGAGTCGCCCCGGGCATGTCCCAGCCCCGAACTGGCGTTGCCCTGGGGATCCACGTCGACCAGCAGGACGCGCTTTTCGGCGGCGGCCAATGACGCAGCCAGGTTCACCGCCGTGGTGGTCTTGCCCACGCCGCCCTTCTGATTGGCGACCGCGATGATCTTTCCCATGAGGGCGAGACCCTACCTAACACGCAGGAGCGAAAGGGTTCAACCCGGGCTCCGCTTCGCTGCTGCTCTCCGCCGATTCCTGCCGAGGGCGTACAAAAAATTGACGCCGTGTAAGGGTGAGTATTATCTAGACCTACATGTAGGGTTTCGGTGAATGGCCGACCAACACAGTCAAGGAGATGCACATGGGACGCTACGACGATCAAAAGATCTACCGCACCTTTGAAGAGTTCGAGCGCGAGGAGCTGCGCCGCGACGTCAGCGGCGGCTCCGTCGACGAGCTTCTCGACGAGATGTTCGCCGGCGAACTGGACTTTGATTCCGCCAGCACCCGGCGATCGAAAGCGGCTGACGACGACGAAGAATAGGTTCGGTTTCTGCTATAAGCACGCGCATGGCGCTGCAAGCAGAGACGACCACTCGACACTGGGGTGCTTCCATTTGGCCGCTCGTCACCGGGCTGGCTGTCGGGTTCCTGGTGGGCCGCGAAACCGGCGGCAGCCACTCCACGACGTCAGCCGGTGAAGGAGCCCCCGCCAAGGTGGCGGCGGAAGGAAGCGCGGCGGTTCCCGCCGGCACCAAGCTCCCCGACAAGGTCTACAAGTCCGAAGGGGAGTTTCCCGCGGGCTGGATGAAGTCGGCGGACCTGGCGTCCGTCACCACCGTCAGCCTGGCCGGTCTCAGCGACAGTCAGAAGACCACAGCCATGCAGGCGATGAACGAACGCAACTGCGAGTGCGGTTGCGGGATGGGCTCGATCGGGACCTGCGTCAAGAAGGATCCCAACTGCCCGCGCAGCCCCGGCCTGGCCAAGCTGGCCATCGACATGGCCAAGGACGGAAAGGGGCTGCCCCAGATCCTGGCCGCCATCGACGACAAGCAGAAGCCCGCTCCGGGCGCGGCGGCGCCGGCCGCCCCGCCGGCGCCGTCGGGACCGCGCAAGATCACCTTTGCGGCGCACAACCCACGGCTTGGTCCCAAGGCGGCCAAGGTCACCATCGCCGAGATCAGCGATTTCCAGTGCCCCTTCTGCAAGCGGGCCAACCCGACGGTCAAGGAGGTCGAGCAGAAGTACAGCAAGGACGTGGCCGTCGTGTTCATCAACCAGCCGCTG
Organism: Polyangia bacterium; assembly: GCA_035577105.1. GTDB lineage: Bacteria > Myxococcota_A > Polyangia > Fen-1088 > Fen-1088 > DATKEU01. The sequence goes on along the minus strand of DATLVT010000355.1, from coordinate 3,783 downwards.
CCCTTTCACGAGCACGCCATGGAAGCGGCGCTGGCCTTTCAGGCCGCGCATCGCCAGGGCAAGGCCTGGGAGCTGCACGACAAGATGTTCGACAACAACACCCAGCTCGAGCGGGCCAACCTGGAAAAGTTCGCCGGCGAGATCGGCCTCAACATGGCCAAGTTCAAGAAGGACATGGAGGACCCCAAGCTGAAGGACGAGGTCGCCCAGGATCAGAAGCTGGCGAATTCCGTCGGCGCCAACGGGACGCCGACCTTCTTCATCAATGGACGCGAGCTGGTCGGCGCCGTTCCCTTCGCCGATTTCCAGAAGATCATCGACGAGGAGATCAAGAAGGCCGATGCCCTCATCAAGAAGGGGACGCCGCTGAAAGACGTCTACCAGAAGCTGATGGAGGAGGCGTCAAACAGCCCGCCGCCCGCCGCGGCAGCACCCTCGGCGCCGGCCGCGCCGGAGGCCAAGGTCGACGTCAAGCTGGCCGACGCGCCCGTCAAGGGTCCGGCCTCGGCGCCGGTCACCGTGCTGGAGTTCTCTGACTTCCAGTGCCCGTTCTGCGGTCGCGTGAACCCGACGCTGAAGCAGATCGAGGACACCTACAAGGGCAAGGTGAAGATCGCCTTCCGCAACTTGCCGCTGCCGTTTCACGACAAGGCCCACCTGGCCGCCGAAGCGTCGCTGGCCGCCAACGAGCAGGGGAAGTTCTGGCAGTACCACGACAAGCTGTTCGCCAACCAGCAAGCCCTGGATCGCCCTTCGCTGGAAAAGTACGCCGAGGAGCTGGGCTTGAACCTGACCAAGTTCAAGGCGGCGCTGGACAGCAGCAAGTACAAGGACAAGGTCGATCAAGACGCCAAGGACGCCGCCGCCGTGGGCGCCACGGGAACGCCGACGTTCTTCGTCAACGGTACCCGCGTCGTCGGCGCGCAGCCCTTCGAGAAGTTCAAGTCGGTCATCGACGACGAGCTGAAGGCCAAGCACTAGCTGCCGCGGAAGGGGGCTGCTGCTAGAACCGCTGCGTGGGGACGTCCGGCCGCGGCCTGTGCAGGACCTGGCCGCCGACGCCCCAGACCAGGCGGAGTTCCTCGGACGACGCCTGGCCTTCGTAGGCGTCCAGGCGGCGCTTGCCGTTGTCGCAGGCGCTGGGCTCGAGGATCTCGAACGAGTTCTCGTAGATGATCACCTGGTCACCGCGGACCTCGCCGCTGATCTGGTAGCGAGTGGCGATCTGGAAATCCAGGGACATGCTGCAGCGGTAGGCGTGGCCGTCGATGGAGACCTGGTGCACGACGCGGTCGTAATAGCCGGTCAGCTTGCTGCCGTCCTGCGTGACGTGCCACTCCTCGCGCTCTTGCTTCTCGTCGCCGCCTGGCGCGGCCCCCCGGTGCTCCCAGACCCACAGGCCGCTCACGTCGGCGGGCGGGCTGCCGGATGACGGCGCCGGCGCGCTGGACACGCTCTGGCCTTGGCCCTGCTGGCCCTGACCGTCGTGTTGCTGGTTCAGGCTGGGGAACGACGCCTCGGCGGGCTGCGCGTCGGCCAGCACGGTTTCCAGATCGCTGGGCGCCAGCCGCTCGCCGACGTCCTTGCTGCGGTAAAGCGTTTGCCGGTGAGCGCCGGCGATCAGCGTCAGCACGTCGCCCTGCAGGTTGCCCTGGTAACGGGCCAGTCGGCGATTGCCGGGATCGCAGCGCCCCTGGGTCGATCGCTGGGCGATCTCTTGCAACTCGACCACGCCGCCGCGCACGCGGCCGCTGACGTCATAACGTTGCACGGCCGAGAACTGCGGCTCGCGGTTGCACATGTACGGGCGGCCGTCGCCGGAGACGAAGGTCATGGCCGCGATGTAATAGCCGCTGACAGACTCGCCGGTCTGGGCGAGGTGCCACTCCTGCTTTTCAATGCGCGTGTCGCCGGCGCCGGCGCCGTCGCTGAGGGTGGCCCGAGAGACGCCATCCCACACACCCGCCACCACCACCGGCGCAGAGCCGCCGTTCGCGATACCGGCCCGGTGGCCGACACAACCAGCAACGGCGATCGAGGTGCAGACGATGAAGACGACTCGGCGAAGATACATTCCGCGACCCTCCCGATCGCAGGCACTGCCCGCGAACCGAAAGTATGAATCAAGTGTGGCACGCGCGCCGGGCTGGACAATCCCTGCCATTCATAAATTTTATCGGTAGGGTGGGAAGGCGCCTTTAGCGAAGGCGCAGGCGATCTCTAGCGAGACGATTCCAGGGCCGTCTGTAGCGCTGCGCTGGCGGCTTCCCATTCACTGATTCGACGCGCCAGCAGTGCGTCGAGTTCCCTCTCCCGGTCGGCCAGCGTATGCAGTTTCTGCCAGTCGCCGGCGTGATCGCCGGCAAGGTCGGCGCGAATCGCGGCCAGTTCGGTCTCCAGTTTGCCCACATCCGCCTCTAACGTTTCGACCCGCCGCTCCAGCCGGCGGCGGTCGCGTTCGCGATCCTTGTTGGCGGCGCGCGTTGCATCGGGCGCGGCTGCCGGCATCGGCGGTTCTGGTTTGCGCGCGGGCGGCGCTGGCTTCTCGGTCTTCGCCGTCTTCTCGGTCTTGGAGATCGGTGGTGTGGTGTTTATCTTTTCGCGCTGTCGCCGTCGCCAGTCCGAGTAGTTGCCGACGTGCAGTTCGACGCTGTCGCCGTCGATCACGGCCAGGCGGGTGCAGAGGCGATCCAGAAAGTAGCGATCGTGGCTGACGATCAGCAACGTGCCTTCGTAATCGCCCAGCGCGCCCTCCAGGGTTTCGCGCGCCGGGATGTCCAGGTGGTTGGTCGGTTCGTCCAGGACCAGCACGTTGCGCGGAAAGAGCATGATCTTGGCCATGGCCAGCCGGCTGCGCTCGCCGCCCGACAGCCCGCGCACCGTGCGAAAGGGGTCGTCGCCGAAGAAACGAAACTTGGCCAGGTACTGCCGGACGTACTCGGGCGACAGATCGGCGCGCACCGAACGGATCTCGTCGATCAACGTCAGCTCTTCGGACAGCGTGCCCAGCTTTTGATCGAAGTAACCGATGCGCACGCCGGTGCCGATCTCCACCCGCCCGGCCAGCGGCGGCAGCTCGCCGATCAGCGTCTTCAGCAATGTCGTCTTGCCGCTGCCGTTCGGTCCCACGATGCCCAGCTTGTCACCGCGGTAAACGTTGACCGTCACGTCGCGAAGCAACGGCGCGCCGGGATAGCCGACGGTCAGGTTCGGCGCGCGGATGGTCTCCTTGCTCCCCAGATCGCCGCCGGTGGAGAACGACAGCCCGATGTTCCCGGCGTATTGCCAGTGGTCCTCGGGACGTTCCAGCTTCTCCAGCTTCTCCAGCATCTTGCGCCGGCTCTGCGCCTGCTTGGTCTTCTGGCCGGCCAGGTTGCGGCGGATGAAGTCCTCCGTCTTGTCGACGTGCTCCTTCTGCCGTTCGTATTCAACCCGCGCCCGCTCCAGGCGGGCGTCGCGCTCGACGACGTACTTGTCATAGCCGAACGGGTAGCGAACGAACTTGCCGCCTTCCAGCTCGACGATCTCGCGGGCCACTGCGCGCACGAAGGCCCGGTCGTGTGACACCAGCACGAAGGCGCCCGGATATTCGGCCAGGAATGACTCCAGCCGTTCGATGGCCGCCAGGTCCAGGTGGTTGGTCGGCTCGTCCATCAGCAAGAGGTCAGGCTGGCGCACCAGCACCTTGGCCAGTTCCAGCCGTCCGCGCTCGCCGCCAGACAGTGTGTCGACCGAACGGGCCAGGTCGCTCTCGGTGAAGCCGACGTCCGCGGTCAGCCGGCA
>DATLVT010000354.1:0-3430 GCA_035577105.1 Polyangia bacterium | reverse complement strand
GGTGATGGCCACGAACGGCTGCTCGACTGCGTCGGGCGCGGTCTCGGTGGCGGTCTCCGGCGCAACTTCCGGCGCGGTCTCGGGTGCGGTCTCGGGCGCCGCTTCCGGCGCGACTTCCGGTGCGGTCTCCGGTGTCGCTTCGGGCGCGGTCTCCGGCGTCGTCTCGGGGTGGAGCTCGGGCGCGACCTCTGCGGGCGTCTCGGGCGCCACGTCGACGACGTCCTTGGCCAGGTCGGCAGCGGCGTCGTGCGGGATGTCGGCGGGCGCGTCGGGAGCGGTGTCGACCTTGGTGTCGGGGGCTGCCGCGTCGGCGCGGTCGACGGGCGCGTCGGTGGGGACTGTGCCGCCTGTACCGCCGGAACCGCCGCTGCCACCGGTGCCGAAATTGCCGCCGGTGCCGAAGGCGCCGCCGGTGCCGAAGCTGCCGCCGGTGCCGGTCTTGGCATCGCTGCCGGCGTCACCGCCGTCTTTCTTGGCGTCGGGGCCGGCGTCTTTCCTGGGGGTGTCAGAGCCGCCGCAGCCGAGGGCGACCAGGGAGGAAATGAACGCGAAGGCAAACAGGGGCGAGAGACGCTGAGCAGTCAAACGCATGGTTAATTCCTCTGTTTTGAGGCTCTGGATTCGCGGGGTGGGCGTGAACGTGGCGCCATAGCATCCATCTGTCAATGCCCGAAGCTCCCGCGGCGGGTGTCAAAGGCTCACCACTGCGACAAGGACCGCACAGCCAAAAACGGCTTCAAACCCGTCAAAACGGTGTTTCACCGCACAATGCGCGCTGGCCTCGCTCTTGCGATGAAGGCGTGCATGTCCATCACGCCTCTTGCCCTCACTTTGCTGCTGGCCGCCCGTGCGTCGTCTCCTTTCAATGACAACGAGCAATTGTCTGACGTCGATTTGGTAACCAGCGGCACTCTGGCACCCACGGATGAACAACGTTTCAGTTTGACGCGCGCCGCGTGGGAACTGGGCGGCCTGATGGCCATCGGCGGCGTCTGGTACCAAGCCGAGATCGAGCTGAACCGGCGCGATTTTGATTTCGAAACTTCTTGGTCAGGGCAATGGCAGCGCCTGGCCACCCCCCGAGGCTATCGCTTTGACGACAACGATCGCAGCGTCAACGTGGCGCACGCCTTCGTGGGGCGGACCTATCACGCGCTGGCGCGGGCGAATCACGCCACGATGTTGCAAGCGTTTCTTTTCGATCTGACCGCGTCGTCGCTGTGGGAAGCGGCCATCGAGCACCAGGAGGTGTTCAGCCTCAACGACACCGTGGTCACGGCGGTGGGCGGCGTGCCTCTGGGCGAATCGTTCTTTCAGCTGGGGGAGTTCTTCGCGCGCAGCCGACCCACCTGGTTCAACCGGGCGGCCATGGCGGTGATGTCGCCGGGGCGCGCCCTGGCCCTGCTGTCGGGCGAGCTGCCGCCGGCGCGGTCGTCGTCGATCGATCGACACGGATTCGCGGCCAGCGGCTATCACCGGTTCGTGCTGTCGGCCGGCAGCGCGTTCGGCGCGCCGTCGCTGGCCGGTGCCCCGCCAGAAGCAGCGATGGGCACGGGCAGCGGACCGTCGCTGGCGGCCGCGCTGGACCTGGAGCTCATCAACCTGCGCGCCTACGGGCAGGAAGGCCGGGCCCACGAGGCGCTGGCGGGCGGCGAGGCCACGCGCTTGCAAGGATCGGTTTCGGGGACGGTCGATCACATCGACGCGCTGGCGGTGTCGGCGCGCACGTCGCTGTTCGGTCGTTACACTCAAGACGTGACCGGCGATGGCCAGGCCGACCATCGTCACGGCGCCGGCGTGATGCTGGCGGCGAGCTCGGCATTTGATCTGTCGCTGATCGATCGCGATCGGCAAAGCGATTTCCTGACGGCGATTCACACCATCGGGCCGACGGTGGACGCCCTGGTTTTGCAGGGGCCGCTGACGTTTCGGTTGGCGGCCGATCTTTACGGCGACTTCGCCATGGTGCGGCCGTTCGCGCTGGATCCGCTGGCCCCGGTGTTGCCGACCACGGGCGAGACCAAATCGGTGCTGCAGGAGCACCAGTACTATTACGCCTGGGGATTGACGGCGGCGGCCCGTGCCGAGGCGCGGTTCGCCGGCGCGCGGGCCGGCGTGGGCCTGGAGTGGAACGAATACGATTCCATCCAGGGGCTGGATCGTCACCAGGACGCCTTTGTCGACGCCTCGGGGATCAGCCGGGCCGGCGTGGCCGACGATTTCGCGCTGACCGATCAGCGGCTGAAGATGCGCCTGTACTCGGAAATCCCGACGCCCCTGCCCGACGTGCACGTGGGGTTGTCGCTGGATCTGCAGCGGCGCAGCGGCGAGATGAAGGATCTGGTCCGCTCCGAGGACGAGGCGCGGGCGGCGCTGCTGCTGTCGTACGCGATGTGATGATCAGCGGGCGGTGGCGCCGGCGATCCAGCGGGCCACGAACACGTTGGTGTCGTGCTGGCCGGCCGGGGTGGCCCGGTTCGACGAGAACGCCAGCCAGGTTCCATCCGGAGAGAACAGCGGAAAACCGTCGAAGCCAGGCGCCGAGGTGACGCGGGTCAGGCCGGTTCCGTCGGTGCGGATGGTCCACAGGTCGAACTCGCGCCCGCGCGGATCGCCGTGGTTCGACGAGAAGATGACGAAGTCCTGGGTGGGGTGAAACGACGGCGCGAACGACGCCGCTGCCAGGTTGGTCAGCTGCACCGGGTGGCCGCCGTCGGCGTCGGCGATCCACAGCTCCAGCTTTGACGGTTTCACCAGACCCTGGGCCAGCAGGGCGCGGTAGGTGTCCAGCTCGGGGCCGGGTTGGGGGCGGCTGGCCCGCCACACGATCTTGGTGCAGTCGCGGTTGAAGAAGGCGCCGCCGTCATAGCCCGGCTGATCGGTCAGCTGGCGGACGTGGCCGCCGGCGGCGTCCATGCGGAAAAGATCGATGTCGCCGTTGCGCGTGGAGGTAAAGACGATCGAACCGTCGCGCCCGCAGACGGTCCCTTCGGCGTCGTAACCTTTCTCGCTGGTCAGGCGCCGCAGGTGGGAGCCGTCGGGCGCCACGCGAAAGATGTCGTACGAATCGTAGAGCGCCCAGACATAGCCGTGAGTCATGTCGGGGCGGGGCGGGCAGGCGTCGCCGGCCAGATGGGTCGACGCATAGATGAGGTCGCCCGACGGCAAGAAGTGCGCGCAGGTGGTGGCGCCCTGGCCGGATGAAATGGGCACGGGGGTCGGGCGCGGGTCGGTGACGGACATGCGATAGATGCGATCGCAGTTCTGCCCGGGGCCGCGTGCCTGGAAGGAGAGCTGGCGGCCGTCGAAGGACCAGTAGGCCTCGGCGTTTTCGCCGCCGAAGGTCAGCTGGCGCAGGTCGGCCAGGAAAGCCGCTTCACCGGCAAACAGCGCGGCGCCGGGCGGCGCTGCCACGGTGGCTTCGGGCGGG
>DATLVT010000353.1:0-3025 GCA_035577105.1 Polyangia bacterium | reverse complement strand
CTGCCTGTCGGCGGAGGAACCCAGCATCGCCGGCGCGCTGGGCGTCGGCTTCGACATCTTCAACAACACCGAGATCGACAACAACCACGTCTCGGTCCACTTCAACGGCGCCCTGATCAGCGCGGTCAGCGCCACGCCGGTCACCGACCTTGGCAGCGGCCAGTGGATCCATGCCCGCATCGTGGTGCGGCCGGGCGGCGGCCAGTCCAACGTCAGCGTCTTTCTGACCCCCACCGGCGGCACCGAGACGACGCTGATCAACAACCTGGCGGTGCCCGGGCTGGCGCCGTACGAATCGCGCGTCTACTTCAGCGCCCGCACCGGCGGTCAGACCGCCGGGCACGACATCGCCAACGTCAACGTCACCTACAGCGGCGATCCGGCGGTTGTCGGTTCGTGGTCGGGGATCGCCGGCCTGCCGGTGGTGCCGATCCACTCCATCATGATGCCCAGCCAGAAGATCCTGTTCTGGGATCGCGCCGCGGCCAACACCGACATCAACCCGCGCCTCTTCAACACGCTGGACGGGACGGTGACGTCGACGGCGAACCCGGCGGTCGAGCTGTTTTGCTCCGGCCATTCTCTGGATCCGCAGGGGCGCGTCCTGGTCTTCGGTGGTCACGACGGGTCCGACGGGTTCGGCCTGCACACCGCCTTCGCCTACGAATCGCCGGCCAACATCTTCCGCGCGCTGCCCAACATGAACGCCGGGCGCTGGTACCCGACCAACACGGCGCTGGGGAACGGCGACACGCTGGTGGTGTCGGGCAGCTCGACGCCGGGCACGGTCAACCAGCTGCCCCAGGTGTTCCAGGACAAGACCCAGACCTGGCGCAGCCTGACCAGCGCCAACAACAACTTTCCGCTGTACCCGATGATGATCGCCGCGCCCGACGGCCGCGTGTTCAACGCCGGCCCCAACGCCGACACCAAGTTCCTGACCGTGACCGGCACCGGCGCCTGGTCGGCGCCCATCACCAACATCTATGGCTCGCATGATTACGGGTCGGCGGTGCTGTACGACGAAGGCAAGCTGGTGGTCATCGGCGGCGGCTTCACCACCAACGGCGTCGAGGCGATCGATCTGAAGGCGGCGACGCCGGTGTGGACGGCCAGGACGTCGATGGCCTTCCCGCGCCGGCAGTCGAACGCGATCATCCTGGCCGACGGCAACATCCTGGTCACCGGCGGGTCCAAGACGCCGGTGTTCAACAGCGCGGCGGGGGCCATCTTCGCCTCGGAGATCTACGACCCGCTGGCCAACACCTGGTCGATGGGCGCGGCGATGGCCGTGGCCCGCCTCTACCACAGCGAGACGCTGCTGTACGCCGACGGGCGGGTGGTCAGCCGGGGTGGCGGACACCCGGCCGCCGACGCGGGCGGCACCGACAACTTCAACCAGGAGATCTACTCGCCGCCGTACCTGTTCAAGGGCGCGCGGCCGTCGGTGACCGCGGCGCCGACCAGCGCGGCCAATGGCCAGACCATCTTCATCCAGACGCCCGACGGCGCCGGCATCACCAAGGCGCACCTCATCCGGCTGAACGCCGTCACCCACTCGTTCGATCAGAACCAGCGCATCATCCGCCTGGCCTTCACCCAGGTGACCGGCGGCCTGAACGCCGTCATCCCCGCCAGCTCGAACGTGGTGCTGCCCGGGCACTACTGGCTGTTCATCGTCAACGGCAGTGGCGTCCCGTCGATCGGGCGGGTCATCAGCGTGCAGCGGCCGTACCAGCAGAGCACCGCCTCCGACGGCATCGTCAGCATCGAGGTCGAACGGTTCCATGACAGCGTCACCCAGGGCGGCCACACCTGGAACCGCACCACCACCTCGGGCAACTCCGGCAGCGGCGCGCTGGCGGCGCAGCCGAACAACGGAGCGAACGTGAACACCGGGTTCGCCGCCGGCGCGCCGCGCGTCGACTTCTGGGTCAACTTCACCAAGACCGGCACGCACTATGTCTGGCTGCGCGGCCTGGGCGCCACCGCCGACGACGACTCGGCCCACGTCGGCCTGGACGGGGTCGAGAACACCACCGCCGATCGCATCACCAGCTTTGGCAGCGGCCTGAACTGGACCAAGGCGACCATGGACGGTCCGGTGGCCACCATCAACGTCCCCAGCGCCGGCCTGCGCCGGGTCAGCGTCTGGATGCGCGAGGACGGTCTGGTCCTGGACAAGCTGCTGCTGACCACCAACAGCGCCTTTCTGCCCACCGGCGCCGGCCCGGCGGAGAGCGCCCCCTACTGACCATGACAAGCGGCGAAGGCGGCGGCACCGACGGTGACGACACCGCTCCCCCGCCGCAGGCGCGGCTGGTGGTCGCCCTGCGCTGGCTGATGCTGGTGGGGCTAGGCGGGCTGGTGGTGGCGGGGGTGTCACGCCTGACCAGCACGCGCGAGAGACAGGCCGCCGCCGCGCTGGCCGCCGCCAGCGGCGCGGCGACGATCTACGCCTGCCCGATGCATCCGGCGGTGACCGGCACGGCGGACAGCGCCTGCCCGATCTGTGGCATGCGTCTGACGGCGACGACCCGTGGGCACACCGCTGACGGCGCGCTGGCGGCGCCCGCTGCCGAACCAGAGCCGTCGTCCACCATCGACGCCCCCGCCACCATCACCGCGCCCGAGCGCAGCCTGGTCCAGGTCACCGGCCGGCTGAGCGGCTGGATCGAGAAGCTGGACGTCACCGAGACCGGCCGCCGCGTCGAGCGCGGACAGATCCTGGCCCGGATCTACAGCCCCGAGCTGATCCGCGCCCAGAAGACGCTGCTGAACACACGGCGCTGGGAACGCAACGGCCAGCCCAACCTTTCACCCAGCCACGACGGCGAGGCCACCGGCGAGATGTTCGCCGAGGCGCGCTTCCGCATCGAAGCCTTCGGCCTGGACAGCCGCGATATCGACACCATCCTGAGCAAGGGCCTGCAGCGCACCGTCCCGGTTCGCGCCCCCCAGGCCGGCGTGGTGATTCGCAAGGACGCCGTGGCCGGCGGGTACGTGCAGCCGGGCGCGCCGCTGT
>DATLVT010000352.1:0-6546 GCA_035577105.1 Polyangia bacterium | reverse complement strand
CGTCCTCTTCCATGCCCAGGCGTTCCATCAGGCCCGTGATCCGCTCGGCGCCGAAGATGCGCATCAGATCGTCTTCCAGCGACAGGAAGAAACGGCTGGAGCCGGGATCGCCTTGCCGGCCAGACCGACCGCGCAGCTGGTTGTCGATGCGCCGCGATTCGTGGCGCTCGGTACCCAGGATGTGCAGACCGCCGGCGGCCAGCACCTCTTGTTTTTCAGCGTCGCACTGCGGTTTGAACTTGGCGAAGGCGACCTTGAACAGCTCGGGATCGACCTCGGCGCCGGGCTGGCCGGCCACCTCGGGATCCACCTCGGCGCGGGCCATGAACTCGGCGTTGCCGCCCAGGATGATGTCGGTCCCGCGGCCGGCCATGTTGGTGGAGATGGTGATGGCGCCCTTGCGACCGGCTTGGGCCACGATGTGCGCCTCGCGCTCGTGCTGCTTGGCGTTCAGCACGTTGTGCGGGATCCCCTTCTTGCGCAGCATCGAGGCCACGACCTCTGACTTCTCGACGCTGACGGTGCCGACCAGCACGGGCTGGCCCCGTTTGTGGCAGTCCTCGAGATCGGCCAGCACGGCGCGGAACTTCCCGCGTTCGTTCTTGTAGACCACGTCGTGGTGGTCCTGGCGCAGCATGGGGCGGTTGGTGGGGACCACCGTGACGTCCAGCTTGTAGATCTTGTGGAACTCTTCCGCCTCGGTGTCGGCGGTGCCGGTCATGCCGGCCAGTTTTTTGTAGATGCGGAAATAGTTCTGGTAGCTGATGGTGGCCAGCGTCTGGTTCTCTTCCTGAACCTCGACGCCTTCCTTGGCCTCGATGGCCTGATGCAGGCCGTCCGACCAGCGCCGACCCGGCATCTTGCGGCCGGTGAACTCGTCGACGATCAGGATCTTGCCCTCTTCCACCAGGTAATTGACGTCGCGCTTGTACAGCGAGTGGGCGCGCAGGGCCTGCGTGACGTGGTGGAGCCACTCGATGTTCTCGGGGTTGTAGAGGTTGCCCACCCCCAGGCGCTGTTCGACGCGTTCGATCCCGCTGTCGGTCATCATGGCGGTGTGCGCCTTCTCGTCGACGGTGTAGTCGATGTCCTTGCGCAGGCCGGGGATGATGCTGTTGACCTTCTGGTACAGATCGGCCGAGTCCTCGGCCGGTCCCGAGATGATGAGCGGCGTGCGCGCCTCGTCGATCAGGATCGAGTCGACCTCGTCGACGATGGCGTAGTTCAGATCGCGCTGCACGTAGCGCTCGATCGAATCCTTCATGTTGTCGCGCAGGTAATCGAACCCGAACTCCGAGTTCGTCCCGTAGGCGATGTCCCCGCGGTAGCTGCGCTGGCGCTCGACGTCGGTGAGACCATGGACGACCACGCCCACCGACAGGCCCAGGAATTTATAGATGCGACCCATCCATTCGGAGTCGCGACGGGCCAGGTAGTCGTTGACGGTGATGACGTGAACGCCCTTGCCGGGCAGCGCGTTCAGATAGACCGGCAACGTGGCCACCAGCGTCTTGCCTTCGCCGGTCTTCATCTCGGCGATGCCGCCCCGGTGCAGGACCATGCCGCCCATCAACTGGACGTCGAAGTGCCGCATGCCCAGCACGCGCCGCCCCGCCTCGCGACAGACGGCGAAGGCCTCGGGGAGCAGATCGTCCAGCGGTTCGCCCTTGTCCAGCCGCCGCCTGAACTCGCCCGTCATGCCCTGCAGCTGGGCGTCGGACTTGGCTTTCAGCCCTTCCTCCATCCCGCCGATGCGCGCGACGAGGGGGCGCATCCCTTTGATGACCCGGGCGTTCTTGGTGCCGAAGATTTTCTTTGCGACGTAGCTGAACATTCGTGGGTACCTGCCTGATTAGGCGGGGGATTTACCTTATTGCGCCGACCGACCTGGCGCAAGCGCCAGGGGCCAGCGCTAGGACGTCCCCGGCGGGTGAGGTGTGGGACGGGCCACCAGCTGAACCAGCGCCACCACAAAATAAATCGCCGCGATGACCAGGGCGTAAAAAAGCACGATGTGGAGCTGGCCCAGGACGGCCAGGACCAGCCAGGCAAAGACGAAAAAATCACGCTTGCCCAGGGCCACCAGCAGGTTGAAGCCGCTGGTCGGCCGACCCTCGGAAAGAACCTCCGTGAAGTCCTGGCCGCGCGCCCACCACCAGCGAATCTTCAAGACCTCGCCCCCTTCGCCCTGCTTGACCAGCTCGCGGTAGGCGATGACGTTGTAGGTCAGCAACATGGCGCAGCCGAGGAGTCCCCAGTAAAGCGGCGCCGCCCTCCCCTCCAGGCGCGCAAGGCCGATACCGAGGGCGCCTACCAGCGTCAGGTTCAGGACGTCATCGACGATGGTGTCCAGCCATTCCCCGATGGCGGTCTGCTGGAACCGCACGCGGGCCAGCTCGCCATCGCAGCCATCCAGGATCGACTGCACCTGGGCCAGCAGGAATCCGGCGACGATCGCCGGGCGCGAACCGGTGGCGATCAGAAAACAGCCGACCAGGCCAATCACCCCCGCGCCCAGGGTGACCTGATTGGGGGTGACTGGCAGGTGACAGAGCACGTTGCGGGTGAACCAGAACGAGACCTTCTTGTTGATGTGACGGGCGACGAAGCCGAGATCGCCGCGCAGGAGATCGCCGAACACGGCGTCCTCGGCCTGACGGCGCGTTCCTTCGTCGACGACGCGAAGGCCTCCGTCGAAGCGGCGCGTCTGCGGCCGCACGACGTCGGCGCCCAGGACAAGGGGTTGTCCCAGCTCCGCTTGCAGCGCAGCCAGGGCTTGCGCGGGGTCGCCGGCCAGCGGGCGAACGGTGACGTTGGCCGGCAGCTGACCAGGAAGGGCAACGGCGCCGTCGCTGGCCACCACCACGCGGGTGGACCCCAGACGTCCCAGCTGCTTGATGGCCCGTTCGACCACCGGCAGCCCGGCCACGACCAGACGGGCCCCCGGCGCTTCGGCGGCGGTCGCCTTGAGGATCACGGCCTCGGGATCTTTCCTGGCGGATTGGCTGGCGGAGTGCGACACGGCTGCCGGGTCCTGACCGGCGCCGCAGGCTACTCGACCGGCGCGGCCATGGCAAAAGCTGACAGAACAGCCCTCCGCGGCTATCGATCGGCGGGCCAGCCGAGCAGGCGGCGCACGGCTCGTTCGACGATGGGCGGGACGCGGGCCGAATCCAGGGACAGAAGGCGCGCCGCGGTTGGGCGCTCGTTGTCGATCACCACGGCCGGCGACCGCTGCGGATCCAGGCTGGCCCGATAGCGATCCTGGGCTGGAAAATAGCGGGCGGCGATGCGGTGGGCGATCTCGGCCTGGCTGCGCCCCTTGGCGGAGTCACGCACCAGCAGCCGCCGGCGCGCCTCGGCCGCGCTGGTTTCGATGACCATCACCACGGCGGTGTTCATCACGGCGGGCAGGCGCCGCACGAAGATGCCCTCGACGATGGCCACGGTGGCGCCGGACAGGGCTATCTGCCGCACCGGGCCGACCCGGCCAGACGGCTGATCAAACAGCGCCGCCTGGGTCGTCCCCGCGCCCTCTTGAAAGGCGCACAGGCAACCGTCCAGCGCGTCCAGGTCATAGTACTCGTTGTAGTAGAGATCGACCTCGGCGCGGTCGGTGCGCGACCAGTCGACCGGCCGCCGAAAATCGTCGACGTGAAACAGGACGGTGCCCAGACCGTCGGCGGCAAAGATCTGAACCAACCGGTCGGCCAGGATTGATTTGCCGCTGCCGTCGATGCCGTCGATGGCCACCAGCAGGCGCGTGGGCCGCGGCGCGGATGGGGAAGGCGACGATGCGTCGGAATCGGAACTGTCTGACGGCTGAGTCATGACGTCGGGACAGCCGTTCACAGGTTGTCGGCGTGAGGCGCCACCAGGGCCGCGAGCTGATCATGGCAGCGGCCATTGCTGACGATGCTGCCGTGCTGGTGCGAGGGGCTGGGCAGGTTGTAGCGAAAGCGCCGGCCGTGCCCGTCGGTCACCCGCCCGCCGGCTTCGTGAACGATGACCTCGGGAGCGCAGGTGTCCCATTCGCACTCGCCCGGGCTGAGGTTGATGGCGCCGTCCAGGTTGCCGCTGGCCACCGCCATGTATTTCACCGAGGCGCCCATGGCCACGGCGCGACCATCCAGCCCCGCGGCGCGGAGCAACGTACCGACGCGGCTGCTGAGGTTCAGGCGGCTGACGCCGATGCGCAGGTCGGCCACCACCGCCACGGACGAGACGGCCACAGGCTGTGATTTCGCCTGGCCCTGGCGCTGGACGAACGCGCCGCCGCCCAGGGCAGCGTAATAAACCGCGCCGGTCACCGGCTGGGCGACCACCCCCACCACGGCGACACCGTCGACGGCCAGGGCCACGTGGACGGAAAACTCACCGGTACGAGCCACGAAGTCGCGCGTGCCGTCGAGCGGGTCGACGATCCAGACCCGATTCTTGGAAAGGCGCTGGCCGTCGTCCGGTGATTCCTCGCTGAGGATACCGTCGTCGGGAAACGCCGCCCGCAGCCGATCGACGATCACCGTGTTGGCGTCGCGGTCGGCTGCGGTGACCGGCGATTCGTCGGCCTTGGTCTCGACGGTGATGCCGCCCCGGGCATAGTGCTGCATGATGACCACCGCCGCCGCTTGTGCGGCCTGGCGGGCCACGCCCAACTCTTCGCTGTACGACGCCACGGCGGTAACGTTACACCGCGCGTTTCAAGGTCACCACGTCCCCGACGTCAGCACCCGCTCGGCGTGATCGCGTTCCTCGGGCAGATCGACCTCCAGCCAGCCATGACCGCTGATGTCGCGACAGAGCGGTGGACGTCCCGCCGCGGCCAGACGGCCCAGGATGCGTTCGACGGCGATGGCCCGGCCCTCCGCGGCCAGGGCGGCATCGACCTCGGCCCAGTATCGGGCGGCCGACGATGCAGGAACGCGGGTCATTCCCACATAGCCGCAATCGAAGGTCGCCAGCTGCTTGGAGATCAGGCTGATTCGCCCCTGGCCGTCGCGCGCCACCTTCATGTCGTCGGCGCCCAGCGTGCGATCGTGATCGATGAAGGCGGTGACGTCGTCCGCCGGCGCGGCCGCCACCCCGGCGATGGCCGGTCGATAGATGTGGTCGACGTTCATCAGCAGGAAGCCGCGATCTCCGATGGCGGCGCGCGCCGCCAGCAGGGAGACCAGGTTGCCGTCGCGAAAGTCGTGGTTGCGCACCAGGGTCACCGGCAGCGCCAGGCGTGCCACCTCGGCTGCCACGCGCTCGAATTCGAAGCCCCCGACCACGACAATCTCCGTGCGGGTCACGGCGCGGGCGAAATCAACGGCATAGGCCAGCAGCGGCTGGCCAGCGACGGCGATCAGGGCCTTGGGCAGGCGTTCGGTCAGAGCGCCCAGGCGGCTGCCCAGGCCCGCCGCCAGTAGGACGACGGGCGATTCCGAACGGTGGTCCTGCGCGGGCAGGGGCGCGGATGATGCGCGGTCATTCATCCCCCGCTTTTAGGCAGGCGGATGGGCGCCGGTCAAACGAACAGATCAGGCAGCGCGGCGAATCGCTTGATGACGGGGATGTGCGGGAACCGCAGCATGAAGCGCTCGGGTGAGAAGGTCCCCGCCACGCCCACGAACGGCACGCCCTCGCGCTCGGCGATCTCGCCGTCGTGCAGCGAGTCGCCGACGAAGAGCATCTCCTGACGATCGACCTTGAAGATGCGGGCCGATTTGTCCAGGTGCGGTTTGCCCTTGGCCAGCCCGTCGCCGAATCCCAGCACCAGGTCGAAACGAAAATCGGCCTGGCTGGCGAACGTCGCCACGTTTTCGATGCCGTTGTTGGAAGACACCGCCACCCGCACCCCCAGGGCCCGCATGCGCTCCAGGGCGCGGCGCGTGTCGCTGGGCATGCCGATGCTGCTGCAGCGGGCCGGCTTGCGTCCTTCGAACACGGCCGATGCGCCCGCGTTGCGCGGATCGCCCGGGAAGATCTCCTCCAGCTGTTTGATGAACGGGAGGCCGCAGGTGGCCAGGTACAGCTCGCGCGCCAGGACGCGCGGGGTGCCGAAGGTCTCTTCCATCACGTCGGTGGCCAGATCGGCCAGCGTCGGCATGCTGTCGACCAGCGTCCCGTCCAGGTCGCAAAGGAGCACCTTGGGAAGCGGCAGGGGTGCCAGCGTCCGAAAAGCAACCGCCTCGCGAGAGAGAGAACCTTGAGCCGCTACCGGTAGGCCTGACATCGTCTGGGGTTACCCGAGCAACCCCCGAGCCACGACGACGAATCAGCGCAAATAACTGAAATTACAAGGAACCGATCAAGGGGAACCCCTGTCAGGTGGTGAACCTTCACCACCTGACAAGTTTACTTTCCGACACCTGCCGGTGATGTGGTTGTCACCGGCGGGGACCCTTTACGCCCCGACGATGAGGAAGAAACGCCAGGTGTGGGACTCTATTCCGTAGCCGGCGTCGAATCCGACCAGGGGCACGGCCACCGAGCGCAGGAAGAAGCGCAGGCCGCCGCCGACGGCATCGTGGACGTCGCGGGTCAGGTCGAATCCCTGTTTGA
>DATLVT010000351.1:0-7916 GCA_035577105.1 Polyangia bacterium | reverse complement strand
CGTCCGTCGCTGACCCGGTTCATCACCCGCGGCAATCAGCTCCCCACCGCCACCCTGGTCCCCGACGGGCTGGCCGGCTATCAAAGCCCGCAGGCGACCCTGTTCGATCCGGCGGAGGCGCGGCGCCTGCTGAAAGAGGCCGGCTATGACGAGCAGCACCCGCTGCCCCACATGACCCTGATCTACAACACCCAGGAAGGGCACCGCCTGATCGCCCAGGCCGTGCAGCAGATGTGGAAGAAGCACCTGGGCCTGGACGTCGACATCGAGAACCTGGAGTGGAAGGTCTATCTGAAAAAACAGGAGGCCGTCGACTTCCAGATCTCGCGCGGGGCGTGGATCGGCGACTATCCCGATCCGTTCACGTTTCTCGAGCTGCTGTCGGGCACGGGCGGCAACAACCATTCGAACTGGCGAAACGCCGAGTATGATCGTCTGCTGACCGAGGCGAACCGGACGCTGGAGGCGCCGGCGCGCATGGCCCTGCTGCGCAAGGCGGAGGAGGTGGCGCTGGCCCAGTCGCCGATGCTGCCCATCTATGTTTACACGCGTAACGAGCTGGTAAAGCCGTACTTGCGCGGGTTCTGGGGCAACATCCAGAATCACGCCATCATGAAGTACTGGCGCATCGACGAGCGGTTCTACAAGGAATCGCCGGCCGTGCCGCCCGAGGATCCTCTGCCGCCCATGCTGCCGCTGGAGCCGGTTCCCGCTGGGGCCGTCCCATGAGCGGCGTCACCCGGTTTGCCATCCGGCGAGCGCTGGGGTTGATCCCGACGCTGCTGATCATCGTTGTCCTGTCGTTCCTGGTGATTCGCCTGGCGCCCGGCTCGCCGTTTTCGGCCGAGCGCAAGGTGCCGCCCGAGGTCTTGAAGGATCTTCAGGCCCACTATGGCTTTGACAAGCCGCTGCCCGCCCAGCTGCTCAGTTACGTCGGCAAGCTGCTGCACGGCGACCTGGGCCTGTCGACCAAGTACCCGCAGCGCACCGTCAACGAGATCATCGCCGACGGTTTTCCCGCCACGCTGACGCTGGGCGCGGCGGCCCTGCTGTGGGCGCTGATCCTGGGCATTGGCGCCGGCATCGTGGGGGCCGTTCGTCAGAACACGCGCTGGGACCACGGCATGATGGGCTTTGCCATGATCGGGATCAGCGTGCCCACGTTCGTGATGGGGCCGCTGCTGGTGCTGGTGTTCGCCCTGCGTTTCTACCTGCTGCCGCCGTCGGGCTGGGGCGGGCTGGCGCACATCGTGTTGCCGGCGCTGACGCTGGGGACGGCGTACGCCGCGTACATCGCGCGCCTCACGCGCGGCGGTTTGCTGGAGGTCATCCGGTCAGACTTTGTCCGCACGGCGCACGCCAAGGGGCTGCCCGAGCGGGTGGTGATCTGGCGCCACATGCTGCAGGGCGGGCTGTTGCCGGTGGTGACGTTCCTGGGGCCGGCCATCGCCAACATCATGGTGGGCAGCGTGGTGGTGGAGAAGATCTTCGCCACGCCCGGCATCGGCCCTTACTTCGTCGACGCCGCCTTCAACCGCGACTACTTCCTGGTGATGGGGATCGTCGTCCTTTATTCGGTGTTCCTGCTGGTGATGAACCTGATCGTGGACATCGCCTACGGATTTCTGGACCCGCGGGTGCGGTACGAATGACGACGGCGCCGGTAGCGGGGCCCGAGGCGGTGCGTGGCGGTGGCCTGGTGGCGGGGACGTCGCTGTGGCAGGACGCCTGGAAGCGCCTGCGCAAGAACCGCGCGGCCGTGGCGGGCGGCGTGATCACGGTGTTCCTGATGCTGGCCTGTTTTCTGGGACCGTTCGCGGTCAGGGCGGCCTGGGGTTACAGCTATTCTGATCAGAACCTGGCCTACGGGCCGCGCGGGCCGTCGTGGCAGCACTGGTTCGGCACCGATTACTTCGGCCGCGACCTTCTGACCCGCGTTCTGTACGGCGGGCAGATCAGCCTGGTGGTGGGCCTGCTGTCAGCGACGGTGGCGGCGTTCATCGGGACGATCTACGGCGCCATCTCGGGGTATGCCGGCGGCCGCGTCGACGGGGCGATGATGCGCGTGGTGGACATCATCTATGCCCTGCCCTACATGTTCCTGATCATCATCCTGGCCACGATGTTCGAACGCAGCCTGATCATGCTGTTCCTGGCCCTGGGCTTCGTCGGCTGGTTGACCACGGCGCGCATCGTGCGCGGCCAGACCCTGAGCCTGAAGGAGCGCGAGTTCGTGCTGGCGGCGCGCAGCGTGGGGACCGGCGTGCGCGGCATCCTGTTTCGCCACCTGATCCCCAACGCCCTCGGCCCGATCATCGTCTACTTCACGCTGACCGTGCCCTCGATGATCTTGCAGGAGGCGTTCCTGTCGTTCCTGGGCCTGGGCGTGCAGGCGCCGCGGCCCAGCCTGGGCGCGCTCATCAACGATGGGGCCCGGCACATGACGGTGTTCTGGTGGGAGCTGGCCTTCCCCGGCGCGGTGATGGCGCTGCTGCTGTTCTGCCTGAACTTTCTCGGCGACGGGCTGCGGGATGCCCTGGATCCGCAGATGAAACGGTGATGGCGTGACGTCCGGGACAACCACGGCCGGTCCCATCTTGCAGGTGACCGATCTGCGCACGTACTTCCGCACCGACGACGGTCTGGTCAAGGCGGTCGACGGTTTGTCATTCCAGCTGGGGCGCGGCGAGACGCTGGGCATCGTGGGCGAGAGCGGCTCGGGCAAATCGGTGACCAGCTTGTCGCTGATGCAGCTTCTGCCGCGACCGCCGGCGTCGCACCCCAGCGGCCAGATCATGTTCGACGGCCGCGACCTGATGAAGTTGCCCGAGGTCGAGCTGCGCCGCCTGCGCGGAAATCGCATCGCCATGATCTTTCAGGATCCGATGACGTCGCTGAACCCGTACCTGACCGTCGAGCGCCAGCTGACGGAGGTGCTGCAGCAGCACCGGGGCATGTCGCGCAGCGAGGCCCGGGCCCGGTCCATCGAGGTGCTGGGCCACGTGGGGATTCCCGATCCGGCCCGCCGCATCGACGACCACCCGCACGAATTCTCCGGCGGCATGCGCCAGCGGGTGATGATCGCCATGGCCCTGCTGTGCGAACCACAGCTATTGATCGCCGACGAACCGACCACGGCCCTGGACGTCACCATCCAGGCGCAGATCCTCCGCCTCATCAAGCAGCTGCAGGCGGAGTTCGGAACCAGCGTCATCTTGATCACCCACGATCTGGGCGTGGTGGCCGGCATGGCCGATCGCGTGGCGGTGATGTACGCCGGCCGCATCGTCGAGACCGGCGCCGCCGTCGACATCTTTCGCGAGCCCCAGCATCCCTACACGCGCGGCCTTCTGCGCAGCATCCCGCGCCTTGACCGCGCCGACGGCGGCGCGCTGGCGTCGATCCCCGGGCTGCCGCCCGATCTGTCGGCGCTGCCGCCGGGCTGCCCGTTCTACCCGCGCTGCGACGTGGCCCAGGAGCGCTGCGCGCGCGAGTTTCCGCCGGTGCTGACGCTGGGCCCGGCGCGCGACGTCTACTGCTGGGAGGCTTTGGCAAGACATGGCCAGCGCTGACGCCACCCCAGCGACGCCGGTCACCGCCGCGGCCGGCGAGACCCTGCTGTCGGTGCGCGACCTGCGTGTGCATTTTCCCGTCGGTGGCGGCCTGGGTCGGCCGCCCGGCCTGGTCAAGGCCGTCGACGGCGTCAGCTTTGACGTTCGCCGCGGCGAGACCCTGGGCCTGGTCGGCGAGAGCGGCTGCGGAAAATCGACCACCGGGCGCGCCGTGTTGCAGCTGCTGCGCCCCACCAGCGGCAGCGTGG
Source organism: Polyangia bacterium (assembly GCA_035577105.1). Taxonomy (GTDB): domain Bacteria; phylum Myxococcota_A; class Polyangia; order Fen-1088; family Fen-1088; genus DATKEU01. Next base: position 4,096 of record DATLVT010000351.1, on the reverse strand, counting down.
TGTTCGACGGTCAGGATCTGGGCAAGCTGTGGCAGCGACGGCTGGGCACCTGGCGCTGGTCGCCCCCGCTGCACGACCTGCGGCGGCGCATGCAGATGATCTTTCAAGATCCCTACGCCAGCTTGAACCCGCGCATGACCATCGAGCAGATCATCTCGGAGCCGCTCATCAACTTTGGCGTCGCCAGCGGCCAGGCCCTGCGCCGGCGCGTGCAGGAGCTGCTGGAGCGCGTGGGGATGGACCCCCGCTATGTGCGCCGTTACCCGCACGAGTTCTCCGGCGGCCAGCGCCAGCGCATCGGCGTGGCCCGAGCCCTGGCCCTGTCGCCCGAGATCATCATCTGCGACGAACCGATCAGCGCGCTGGACGTGTCGATCCAGGCCCAGATCCTGAATCTGCTGAAACAGCTGCAGCGCGATCTGGGTTTGACGTACGTCTTCATCGCCCACGATCTGGCCGCCGTCCGCCACATCTCCGATCGGATCGCAGTGATGTACCTGGGCCGCATCGCCGAGCTGGCCGCCACGGAGACGCTGGTGCAATCACCGGCTCACCCGTACAGCCAGGCGCTCATCTCGGCGGTGCCCATCCCCGATCCCGACGCCGAACGGCGAAGGCAGCCCATCGTCCTGCACGGCGACGTGCCCAGCCCCCTGTCGCCGCCGTCGGGATGCCGGTTCCACACTCGCTGCCCGAAGGCCTTTGACCGCTGCCCGCGCGAGGATCCCGTCGCGCACCAGGCCGCCCCCGGACAGTGGGCCACCTGCCACCTCCTCGATCCAGCGGCGCGACAGGTTTAAGGGCGTCAGGGCGCTTTCGTGAACGACACTGGCACGGACGCGTGGACTTCGCGGGACGACGAACCGGCGTCGCTGGCCGCCGTCCTGACCGTCACGTTCCTGGGGTCGGTCAGCGGCGGCGCCTTCTGGGCCGGGATCTTCTTCGTCACCGCCAAGCGCTATGGGTTCTCGCCGACCAGCAACCTGCTTCTGGCCAGCGTCATGGGCGCCGTCTACTCCATCGCGGCGCTGTCGGTCGGACGGCTGCTGCGCGCGCTGCAGGGCCGGGTCAGCCCGCGCGGCGCGCTGATGGTGACGCTGGGAAGCTGGGGGGTGGCGTCGCTGGCCCCGCTGCTGGCCCCGGGCAGCCGCCCGATGCTGTGGGCCACCGCGCTGGCCGGCGCGGCCGCCTCGGCGCTGACCTGGCCCATCGTGGAGAGCTATCTCAGCGCCGGACGCCACGGCGCCCGCATGCGCGCGGCCATTGGCTGGTTCAACTGCACCTGGACGCCCGCCACCGCGGTGCCGCTGCTGGTGATGCCTCTGCTGGCGCGGGCCGACGTGCTGTGGACCATCGCCTTATCGGCGCCGGTGAACGCGCTCGCCATCGCCGTCATCGCCACGCTGCCGCGGCGGCCGGGCGCCCACGCCGCCGCATCGGCGCAGGCCGCGGTGGGCGCCGAGTATCCCTGGCTGCAGCGGTCGGCGGCCTGGCTGCTGCCGCTGAGCTATGTGCTTTCGTCGACGCTGGCGCCGGTGCTGCCCCACCGGTTCGCCGTCATGGGCGTGGGCGGCGCTGGCGGCGCGCCGGACAGCGTGCTGGCGGCCGCCTGGATGGTGGCGCGTTTCGTGACGCTGTTCCTTATGTGGCGCACGGGATTCTGGCATGGCCGGTGGGGGACGCTGCTGTCGGCGGGCGTGGCGCTGGCGGGTGGGATGGCCACAGTCCTGCTGGCAGGCAACCTGCCGCTGATGATGGCCGGACTGGTGCTCTTCGGCGCCGGGATGGGCCTGACGTATTACTCGGCGCTTTATTATTCGATGGCGGTCGGGCACGCCGCCGTCGACGCGGGCGGCACGTTCGAGGCGCTGATCGGCCTCGGTTATTTCCTGGGTCCGCTGCTGGGGCTGGCCGGTCACGCCACCGCTGGCGCCGAGCGCGCCGCCGGCGCCACCGTCACCTTTGCCCTGGCGGTCACCGGCCTGGCGTCGATTCCGCTGCTGCGCCCGTATCTGCAGGCGCGCCATCGCCGTCGTCAGCGTGGGACGGGCGCCTGACGACATGACGTCGCCGACGCGGATCCGGGCTACCTATCTGTTCTTCTATGGCGCGATCGGCGTCAGCCTGCCGTTCTTCGCCCCTTATCTGCGCGGCCTGGGGTTTTCGGGGCGGCAGATCGGAACCGCGCAAATGATCGGCGGGCTGGCCGGAACGCCGGCCGGGATCATCTGGGCCGTGCTGGCTGACCGCACGCAGGCGCCCATCCGCGCGCTGAGGCTGGCGACGGCGGTGGCGGCGTGCGCGGCCTTCTTGCTGCCCTGGGCGCGCACGCCGGCGGCCGTGGCGGCCGTGCTGGTGCTGCAGGGCCTGGCGTTGCCGGCGATCATGCCTCTCGTCGACGGGATGGTGATCGAAGCGACGCGGGCCATCCCGGGCGGCTATTCACGCCTGCGGCTGTTCGGCTCGCTCGGTTATGTCCTCACCGCGCTGGCCATGGGCGTGGTCTTGACGGCGCGGGGCGATCGCCCGGGCGATCTGGCGGTGCCGCTGGGCATCCTGGGCTGCGCCATCGGCTATACGATTGCGGCGCGCGGTTTCTCCGCGGCCCCCAGCGTCTCCCTGGCGCCGCATCTGGATGACATCTGGGCCCTGCTGAAGAACCGCACGCTGTTGTGGTTGCTGGCGGCCGGTTCGCTGCACGCGGTGTGCACTGTGCCCTATCACCAGCTGTTTGGCGTGCTGGTGCGCGAGCGCGGGCTGCCCGCCACAGTGACCGGCACCGGCAGCACGGTGGGCGTCATCGCCGAGATCGTCATGCTGTACTTATCGCCGCGCATCGAGAAACGATTCTCGTCAGGCGCCATCATGGCCGCCGCCTTTCTGGCGGGCACCGTTCGCTGGTCATTGCTGTCGGTGGCCGGCGGTCCGGCGGTTCTCATCGGCCTGCAGGCCTTCCACGGGCTGACCTTCGGCCTGTACTGGGCGGCCACCATGCGCGTCCTTGGCCGGGTGGTCCCGCCGACGCTGCGCACGACCGGCCTGGCCATCTACGGCGCCATCACTTTTTCGCTGGGGGGCGCCATCGGCAGCCAGCTGTCGGGCCTGGCCTTCGATGCCTTCGGGGCGGTGCCGCCGGTCTATCGCCTGGCGGCGGTGGGCGAGCTGATTCCCTTCGCCATCGCGCTTGGTCTGCGGCGCCGCGGGCTGTGACCCGGCCAGCGCGACGCCGTCATCGTGACGTCATCTTCCCTGGGCGGCCGCCCCGCGCAGGGTCAGGCAGGTGCTGCTGGCGCGCGCCACCAGGCTGCCCTTTTCGTCGAAGACGTCGCATTCGACCAGGCCCACCGTGCGTCCGCCCTTGACGATGTGTCCTTCGGCGCGCAGGCGCGATCGCCAGATCGGTTTCAGGAAGTTGATCTTCAACTCCAGCGTGGTGAAGGTGTCGCCGCGTTCCAGGGTCGACGCATAGGCCATCCCCATGGCCGCGTCGGCCAGGTCGCACAGCACGCCCCCGTGCAACGTCCCCATCGGGTTGGCCAGGCGCTCGTCGGCGTCCATCTCCATGGTCGTCTTGCCGGGAGACACCGCGACTAACCGGAAGCCCAGCAATTGTCCGATCGGTGGGGCGGGCATGGGCTCCCCGCGCATCGCCGCCTGCATAACGTCGTACAGATCCGCCATTTCCCAGCTTTATGCCATGGCAGCAATCAGTTTTGACGTCGCAATAGACCGAAATGGACTTGATTGGTTCAGCCCCCTTTCGCAGCATCCACGGTCATGCATCGATCCATGTCTCTCCGGTTGCTGTTGTTGACGTTGGTTCCCGTGGCGGCCTTGTCGTGCTCAAGCAGTGGCGGCTCTGGCAACGGCTCGGGCGGGGGGACCGGCTCGGGCAGCGGCGGCGCCACCACCGGTTCGGGCGGCAATGGCAGCGGCAGCGGCGGCGCCACCACCGGTTCGGGCGGCAGCGGCAGCGGCGGCGGGGGGAGTCCGAGCTCGTCCCCGACATGATCGAAGCGCAGCGCGGTACTGACCGGGCCCGCTCCGGCGCGCAGCTGGGCCTGACCATCGTCGCGATCGTCCTCGCGGTCGGCGC
>DATLVT010000350.1:0-2252 GCA_035577105.1 Polyangia bacterium | reverse complement strand
CCCCGGCAGCGCCACCCGCAGCGCCACCTGCTCGTCGTCGAGCGTGGCCAGCAAGAGGTTGTAGCGCACGCCCGCGGTGAGCGACACGCGCCGCCCCCAGGTGGCGCCGGCGGTCAGCGCCACCTTCTCATCGTTGACGCCGCTCGACGGCTCGCCGGGGAGCTGGTCGGCGGTGGCGGACCACATGCGCCGGTAGGCGAGCCGCGCGCTCAGCGGCGCCCACCCGTCGATGGCCAGGGCGGCGCCGACCATGGGACGCAGTTGTCGCGCCTGGTTCGGTCGCGTGGCCGGATCCTGTGAACCGATGCTGGTGCCGTCCAGCTCGTAGATGGGCGACGACAGCGGCCGCTCGCCCCGCACCTCGGTGCCGGCGAACGCCTCGACCACCAGCGGCCGGCGCACCCGCACCGCCACGTCGGCACCGTCGAACGCATAGAAGTCCACCAGGTCGAAGTGAACCTGCCGGCCCAGCTGAAAATCGACGCGACCGCCAAAATCGCGACCGGCCAGGTACGCGTACAGGATGTCGACGCGGTTCTGCTGCAGCTCGCGGATCTCGTTCTGGCCGGTGGGACGCGACAGCAGGTAACCGCCGAAGTCGCTGTCGAAGCGCAGTGACACGTCGACGGTCAGCACGTTCCGGTCGTCATCGGCCTGGCGCCAGCGCTCGGGCGCGATGTCGGTGACGTTCAGGTTCAGGTACTGGGTCAGGCGACGCCGCGTCAGAAGCTCGTTGGCGCCGGAGGGCGCGTACCGCCGCACCTGGTAGCCCTGCCCGACGGTCTGCACGTCGATGGTGAAGTCATAGCCGTAGGCCGGCGCCGCGGCGGCCGCGCCCACGGCGCCCGCCACGGCGGCTCTCAAGGCGAAAAGCGCTGCGCGCCGCGTGCCCGCGCCGCTCAAGCTGCTCACTCGGGATCGATTTGAATGTCCACGTGTTCAGGCGCGACCGGCGGCGGCGCCGACTTTTTCGTCTTGGCGGCCGGGTGGACCGGCTTTTCCGCCTCGCCGAACGTCGACAGGTGATCAGGCGCGATGCCCGCATCGTGCAGCACCGACATCACCCGCGCCGCCCGGACCGCCGACATCTCGCCCGCGGTCTTGAACAGGGCGCGCAGCTCCTTGGGCGGCAGCGCCGCGCTGAACAGCGCCTTGATGCGCGCGTTGCCCCCGTTCTTTTTCAGAGCGCCGGCCAGGATCTTCAGCGCCGTCTGGCCCGCGTCCGACACGTCGATGCCGTTGCTGTCGATGATCTTCTCGGCCGGGAAGCTGACCGCCACGTGCCCACCGTCAACGGACACCGCCGCGCCCAGCTCCTCCACCGACGTCTTCAGCAGCGTGCCCAGCGCGTCGGCAGCGCCGCGCCGCTTGGCATCGGCTGCCTCCTTGTCCTTGCTGCCCGCTTCCAGCCGGGACACCTCGGTCTTGAGACGGTTCCGCTCGGCGACCGCCGCCTCCGACGTGGCGCGCGCTTCCGCCAGCTCCGTGGTGCGCTGGCCAAGCGCGTTCATGGTCTTCTGATACGGCACCAGAAAAACATAACCGGCGAAGCCCAGGGCCCCGGCCGCTATGGCAAACCAGAAAAGCAGTGCCCAGCCGCCACCGGACCGCGCGCGCGTCCGTACCGGGGCGGTGGAATCATCGTAGGCATACCGCGCCATCGCCAGGGACATTAGCCGATCGCGCACGTGGCGGAAAACCGAAAGCGCCTGCAACCGCGTCGCTTCACGCTCGACTGTCGGTTCGCGCGCCCGGACAGAGCGGGTCGGAGCGAGGCACAGCAACACGGGCATCGCAGAGACAGACCCAGCGCTGATGGAACACCCGTACACAAATGCCGCGGTGATTTCCGTCGAGATAGCCGGAATCCGGTCTTGACAGCCAACTCCCGACAGCGGTACCGTTGTGGGCCAACGTAGGTTGGCGCTTTGTTTCTCGTGTAGTTACTGTAACTTGCACCGTTGACCGGGGGGATGAGCGAGGTATGGCGACGGGTGGGCCAAAAGCCGGTGCTCGCTTCCCAAACGAAGTGAGTGAAGGAGGTCAGAACGTGTCAGCCGAATTTTCAATCGGAGACAAAGCGGTCTATCCATCCCAGGGCGTCGCCGAGATCATCGGGATCGAGAAGAAAGAGGTCTTCGGCAAGATCCAGGCTTTCTATGTGCTGCGCGCCATGGACAGCGGCCTGCGCATCTTGGTCCCCACCGACAAGGCGGACCAGGTCGGGTTGCGCCCCGTCGCCGGTCAGGCCG
>DATLVT010000349.1:0-2316 GCA_035577105.1 Polyangia bacterium | reverse complement strand
AATCCAGCTGCGTCGTCACCGCCTGTTGCTCGGTGACCGGCACCACCTCATCGATGACCGCGCGGTTCAGGATCTCTGGAATGAAACCCGCGCCCAGGCCAGGAAGGTGATGCGGCCCGGCCGCGCGTCCGGAAAGAACCGCCGCCGTGGCCGGTTCGACCGCCACCACCCGGCAGGAGGGGCGGCGGGCCTTCAGCACCTCGCCCACGCCGGTGATGGTGCCGCCCGTGCCCACGCCGGTCACGAACACGTCGACCTCGCCGCCGGTGTCGGCCCAGATCTCTTCGGCGGTGGTGCGGCGGTGGATCTCCGGATTGGCCGGATTGCGAAACTGCTGCAGCATCACGGCGCCCGGCTTGGCGGCCACCAGCTCCTCCGCCTTGCGAACCGCCTCCCGCATCAGCGACCCGGGGGTGAACACGATCTCCGCCCCCAGCATGCGCAGAAAACCGACGCGCTCCTGCGAGATGTGCTCGGGCATGACCAGGGTCAGCGCATATCCTTTGGCCGCCGCCACGAACGCCAGCGCGATGCCGGTGTTGCCGCTGGTCGGTTCAATCAGCGTCGCGCCCGGTTGCAAGACGCCCCGGCGCTCGGCGTCCTCGACCAGGGCCACGCCCACGCGGTCCTTGACGCTGCCGCAGGGATTGCGCGATTCGATCTTCACACAGATCCGCGCGCCCCCACCGCCCAGACGCCGCAGCTCGACCATCGGCGTGCGCCCCACCGATTGCACCACATCGCCGAAGATCATCGCTCTTTTGTAACACGGGCTGCCTGGAGCGGCGCCGCCCTCATGTGTACAGTCTCACCCCGGAGCAATCATCATGAACAGCGCCTCTGCGACTCCGTCCCAGCGAGTTCTCCTTGGTCCCGGTCCCAGCGACGTGCCGGCGCGCGTCCTGGCCGCCCTGGCCAGCCCCACCCTGGGCCACCTTGATCCCGAGTACCTGGCCATCATGGACGAGACGCGGACGCTGCTGCAGCAGGTGTTCCGGACCCAGAACAAGCTGACCCTGGCCATGTCCGGGACCGGCAGCGCCGGCATGGAAGCCTGCGTGGCCAACCTGCTGGAGCCGGGCGACGAGGCGATCATCTGCGTCGCCGGCGCGTTCGGCGCGCGCATGGCCGACATGGCGGAACGCCAGGGCGCCTCCGTGCGCGTGATCAACGCCGCCTGGGGGGCCACGATCGACCCGGCGGCGGTCGAGGCGGCGCTGAAGGCACAGCCCCGCACCAAGGTGGTCGGCATCGTCCACGCCGAGACGTCGACCGGCGCCCATCAACCGCTGGAAGAGATCTCGCGTCTGGTTCACGACGCCGGCGCTCTGCTGATCGTCGACGCCGTCACGTCGCTGGCCGGTCACGAGCTGCGCATCGACGACTGGCGCATCGACGCCTGCTACAGCGGCACACAAAAATGCCTGTCCTGCCCTCCCGGCCTGTCGCCGGTCACCTTCAGCGCGGCCGCGCTGGAGGCGATGGACCGTCGCAAGACGAAGGTCCGCAGCTGGTACCTGGATCTGTCGTTGATTCGAAACTACTGGGGCGCCGATCGCGTGTATCACCACACCGCCCCGGTCAACATGACCTATGCCCTGCGCGAAGCGCTGCGAATCGTCGTCGAGGAGGGCCTGCCGGCGCGCATCGACCGCCACCGCAAGAATCACCTGGCCCTGCGCGCCGGCCTGGAGGCCATGGGCCTCTCGTACGTCCCGGAGCGCAGCCTGGCCACGCTGAACGCCGTCCACGTACCGTCCGGCGTCGACGACGCCCAGGTCCGGGGCCGGCTGCTTGGCGATTTCGGAATCGAGATCGGGGGCGGCCTGGGGCCGTTCAAGGGCAAGGCCTGGCGAATCGGGCTGATGGGCGCTTCCAGCACGCGCCGCAACGTGACCCTGTTCCTGGGCGCGCTCGAAACCATCCTTGCCGACCAAGGCCATCCCGTGCCGCGGGACGCCGCCCTGGCGGCTGCGGCCAGGAGCTATCGCACCAGCGAGGGCGGCGGTGACCAGAAGTAATCTGCCGAAAAATCGTATTCTGCCTTATGGATAGATGCTTGACAGATATTGTTAACTCCACTTAACGTATTCTCTGCTGATTCTTTGATCGAGAACCGTCGCTGAAAGGTACCGATCCGGAGTCAGCTGTAAAACGATTTGCCCACCGGCTGGGTGAATCACCGGTTTCGGCCAGGGGTCTGGGAGACGGCGTTGTCGCGGTTGCTGTCATCGCTCTGAAGTTAAGGAGATCCCATGACACGTTCCGTTCGTTTGGGCGCCCTGGCCCTGCTTGGTTTGGGTGCACTCGGTTGCG
>DATLVT010000348.1:0-2864 GCA_035577105.1 Polyangia bacterium | reverse complement strand
GTCGCCATCTTCCTTGGTCATGGGGGAAAGCAGGAGGCCGACGCGCGAGCTGTCGGTCAGGGCCTTGGCGCCACGGGCGGCATCGATGCCTGACGCCTCCCCCTTGCGGACGTGATGGACCAGTAGGATCGCAGCGTCGGTGGCGCGGGCCACCCGGCGCCAGGCCGCGGCGGCTTTGACCATCTGTGGGTTGTTGTTCTCCTCGAGCGAGTGGCTTTCGGCGAACGGGTCGCAGATGATCAGGCCGATGTTGTTCGCCTTGACCTGCTCGATCATGGCAGCTTCGTCGGGGTGGATGATTGTGTATCCGTCATCACCGACTGCCGCCATGGTGAGGCCGCGGCCTTCGCTGTCGTCCAGGAACAGGTGCCCGTCGAGGTCGGGGCGGGCGATGTGGTGCTGGATCATCAGGGCGGCTAGCCGGCGCTCCAGCTCGTCCATCGGGTCTTCAAGGTTGATGATCGCGGCGTTGACGCGCTCGAATATCTTCTCGCCGAGGATGTCTTGGCCCGAGGCGCACGCCACACCGACGCCCATCGCATAGGACGACTTGCCGGTGCCGCCGGGAGCTACCAGGACGGTCACGAAGCCTCGCACGAGTTGGGTGCCATAGAGCCAGCGCCTGGGGTTGATCTTGCACGGGTCTGGAAGTCGTGCGGGGTGAAGGACCAAGGGAGGCCGTTCCTTGGCCTCGGCCCCACCAACGACACGAAGCTCGGGCTTGGATGCGCCGGCCGCGTATGCGTTCCAGATGGGTTCATGGTCCATAGCGCCGCTTCCTTGGCGCATCTGGCAGTGCATCCCACACCGTCGCTGCGGCGTGATCGTTAACCTCCCCTTCGGTCAGGTGAAACCCTGTTGCGCCGTTAACCCCATGGGCTTCGGCGAGTATGGCGTTCTTCGGCGCCTGCCGGGCGATCAACGGCTTGATCGTATCGGCGAGCTGGCGGCGCACATCGTCGCCGATCTTCCGGCGCCATCGGACGTGGTTGCGCAGCGTCTGCCATGCGGCCTCGAGCAGCGCGTCAGGATCAGGCAGCTTGGCGGCCTCGATTGCCAGAGCGGCGTAGGCTTGGCTGCCGGTCATGTGCCCTCGCATCACGGGCTTCGCCATGGAACCAGCCAGGGCGTGTACTGCGTCGTGGTCAGGGTCTGGCACCAACGCGCGCAATTTGGGCGGCAGGCTGTCGCGGGCGGCGCGGCGCTCGGTGATGGTAAGTTTGGTCACTGCCCACCACCTCGAGGTGACGGCAGGGGTGCGGGCAAGCAGGCCGATTGCCATAGGCGTACTCCGGGCTTGCGGCCTGGAGGCAGTTTCGCTAGAACATGGGGATCGACTTCCTGTTCAAGCGCCCCTGTCCGGGCCGCGAATGAGACACAGGCCCTCGGATGGTTCCAGCCTCCGGGGGCTTCCTCGTTTGTGCCACGTAATGCGCTGAGTCGGAAGGGCTTTCCCTCCGTCCCTTGCCACGAATCCGTTGCGTCGCGTGCGGTCAGACCGGTTTGCAACCGGGAGGACCAAGGCGTGCGCGATCCCATCGACAAGATGCAGCCGTGGACCATCAAGTCGATGTCCACCGAGGCGCGTGACATGGCCGTCATAGCGGCGCGACGCGAGGGGCTGACGGTCGGCCAGTGGCTCGAGCGGGTGATCCGCGAGGCGGCGTCGGACCAGGTTGCAAACAAGTCTGCCCCGGACGTGGTGCGCCTGGCGCCGCTGGTGGCGTCGATGCCCCGCTGGCTGCGGGCGGCGCTCTGGCGTCGGGTGGCGGGCGAGCTCGGCGTCCAGGCTCCGGCCGGGCGGCCACGCAAGGCGCTGCAGGGGCCTGACGCGCGATAACCCGCCTTATCGCGCCTGGTGGAATTGTAAGTCATGCGGCCTCCACCTCGGCGAACATACCGGCATCTGCCTCGAGGCGGCGCCGTGCCATGGCGCAGTATTCGGGGGAAAGCTCGATCCCTATGGCGTGGCGCTGGAGGCGATCTGCAACGACTAAGGTCGTAGCCGCGCCGGAAAACGGATCGAGGACGGTGCAGGGAACCACGGCGGCGTCGCACTGGCAGGTCGGCGCCCAGCCGGTGGTGGTGCGCTCCAATACGCCGTTAGCGGCATAGAACGAGCCACGCACGCCGGCATCAATGCGATTGTCTGGCATCATAGGCTCGCCGTCGTCGCCCACGGCATGACGCTGCCCCGCTGGCACGATTACGCTGCGACCGTCCGGCGCTGTTCGAGCCTGCATACGTTGCCAAGGCGCCCCGCACGCCGCGCAGCAGCCGCGCTCGGACGTGCCTGCGCGGATCAGTGGCTCCACTAGACGCGGCGGGAATGTCGCGAAGTGACTTTCGTTGAAAGCGGCTGGGTTCACGTCCAGCGCCAGCGGCTCGCCGTCCGACAGGATCATGCCGTAGGGCGGCTCCAGGCTGTCGAAGAACAAGTCGCTGTTTCGGAAGTTGCGGGTGCCGGAATAGACCGCATACTCGGGCGGCCGACCGTTGGCGTGCTTCGCGCGTTCGGCGCTGCCCTTAGCGGCTAGGGTGCCAGCAGGGATAGCGCCTTCACGAGCCACCGCCTGCGCGTCCCAGAAGTAGCACGGGGATTTGGTGAGCAGGTAGACATACTCGATGGCACTCGTTGGTCGGTCGGTCGTGCTCTCCGGCATGCACGACCGCTTGATCCACGGCATCTGCGATCGAACGAACCACCCATCGGCCTGCAACGCGAGCGCCACGCGGGCGGGCATTAGCATCAGGTCCTTGGGCTTGGCGTCGCCCATCCCGAACTGTCTTGCTTCAAAGAAGCTGCCGACGTTCGTTGCCTGCTTCAGCGTTGCGCCGCCGCTTCCCTTAGTGCCGGATGCGTA
>DATLVT010000347.1:0-4401 GCA_035577105.1 Polyangia bacterium | reverse complement strand
CCAGACCTTGTTCGCGAACTGGTTGATGTCACATGAAGAAGCCCCATTCGAATCTGAAGGCATACTGCCAGAGTCAACTGACCGTGCTGTATCAGAACCACATGAGGCGACAAAGAGGACGTGGAAGAGAAGCCTGCGAATAGTTAGCAATCTCATGGTTGAACCTTTCTTTGTTGTGGTGTTCGATGCGGATGTGGAAGATATGTTGTTTGTCTTTGCCGGGCTATGGCTCGTCGTGGCGCGCCTCAGTTTCTGTTGGGGTCGGTGGTCGAGCGGCACTCCCCCTGACAGAGAGCAGGCACGAATGTATATGGCACCGCCTTGTCAGAGACACCGGGAACTGCCACCCACAGCACCGGCGGCACGACGCGAGGCTCGCCGTCGTAGATCAGATGGCCGAAGGTCGTGGTGGTCGAAGGGACGGGACGTACAATCGGCGACGGCTTGAATCCACCGCCCACATATGGTACGTCGTCTGAGGTGGACGCGCCATCATCAATCTCTCTTGGGGTTGGTACCTTCACGCGATGCCCTTTGAACGTTGTCGTCAAGCTATCCCCCGTCTGGCCGATCTTCACGCCGTCCAGATAGACATCGGCCAGCCGAGGTTCGCCGGTCGCGGGATCGACCGCTCTTACTTTTAGCATCGCGGTGCCCTCCGCGATCGTTGAAGGTTCGACGCTGACAGTCAGGTCGGGCAGAACGACCGGGACGGTAAATGAGACGTCCTGGTAACCGTTCCCCACCCTCACGCTTCCCGTCGGCAACGCCAGAGTTGTCAGGCAAACGCCGGTTCCGAAGCAGGTCTGTGGGTGCCGAGAGGGGTGGGGCGTTAATGAGATCCATTGCTCCGTGTTTCCGATCGGCTGACCGTCAACGGTCACCGGAAACTCTTTGAAGACGGCGCCGGTTTTTTGATCGGCAAGGTGGACGAAAATCTGTCCGGGCAGTCCGGGCTTGAGGAGATCAGCGGTGCCTACTTCCGCGACCAGCGACCGCGCCAGCGGCAGCGTCGTCAAGCTACTGTCGCCCAGGGTACGAATGAACGCTTCCCAAAGCCGTGCCGAGACCCTGGTGGCCACGTCCCGCGCCGCCTCGAAATTCTTGTGCGAGACTGGATCGCCACTCTTCCTGAAAGGTTCGTCCTTGTTCAGGCCGATGGCCAGGCTATTGCCTGCGTGGCAATAGTTCATCCCCGCCGTCGGAGGGCCGTCACCAAGAACCGGGCAGTGCTCGAGATCCGAGAGAAGAGCGTACCCCGTCTCCAGTCGCTGGGTGGCACCGCTTCGAGAGAGTATGTCTACGATTCGGGGCAGGCTGATTCCCTTCAGGAAAGATTCCACGTTGATGTCGAGAATGTCCTCTGTTGGGGCGGGCAGCCAGGTACCGACGGCAATGACGGCGGAATCACAAGAGGCGCTCGATGTGGCTGGCATTTGGTCTGGGCAAGGGGGGCCGGCCTTGCCGGCTGCCAGTTCGACATAGTTGGAATGGGCAAAGAAGTCCTGAACCAGGTGGAAGGCGTGTCCAAGCGCCTGCCACCCAACATAGGCCCGTATCTCGTCGAGCAACGTGCGCAAATAGGCGGCTTCGTCGCGGAACGTCTTGTCGTTCGATTGATCCTCCAGTCGGGCAAAACACCGCTTGCCGAGAAGGCCGCCGGGCCGGCAGTGGCGGCCCACCAAGGCATCGAGCGCATTGATAAAGGCGCCAACCAGAGCAGTACGGTCAGGATCCGGTGACGGGTTGGGCAGCAATACAGGAAGGGCACCTTCCGCAGCCCACGCCACGCTGGTCAGCGCCGCAGTCGGACAGGCCGCTTCGGTCAAGCAGTCTCCATTGGTTGCCAGGGCTCCTGCCGTCATGATCAGATCGGTGACGATGTCGCGAAAATAAACGTGAATGGGATGCGTAAAACGCCCGTTCGATGCCCGAGCGGCATCAAGAGCTGTATTGAGTTCGAGACGCAATAGGTCGAATCCGGCCTCAAATCCGCCGTTCGTCACGGACGGAACACCCAAGGTGGCGGCCGAGATGTCGAAATGGAAGCGCGGGGTATCGATGTGGTTGACGTCGGTGTTCTCGTTGCCGTGCTCGATTTCCAGCGCCAACAGGTTAGGGGCGTTGGGCGTGACCAGGAAGATAGCCGCATCGGTGATTCGTTCATGGACGCCGTCCGCGAAGCCGTACGGAATCGGCATCGACCCGCGGGTCAACACCCCCGCGGCGCTGATACTAAAAGCGCCGGCATGACGTCCGGCCAGCATGGTGAAAGCAATGACGAAGAGTATTCCCTGCCAAAGCGTGCGTCCCATCGTGATCCTCCCTGGATGTTTGGTTCGACATCGCTGCCACAGCAGGCTTCGTACCAAGGCGGGAGACCGAGTTTTCTGGCAGCCCGCCGACCAGCATCAACAGGCGACGACGGCCGGTTTGAGCCAATGGGAGGCTGGCCGACCGAAACCTTGGCTCAGGTTGTGCCAATTGGTTCGCGCCCAGGCGGTTAACCGGCCAGATGCGCTCCGCGCGCGACTCAGAAGCGGCCGGCACAAAGATTGAAATGGCGGTTTCGCGGAGGAACCCATGGAACCAATCACCGGTCGTTCAATTAATGTGAGCCCGTCACGAACCGAGAGGCTGATGGTCATCGCAAGCGCATTCGTTGTGGCAGTGATGACGGCTGCACCGGGGGCGCATGCAAAGGGTCCGGACGCGGTGTCGGTCCCGGACCGCCCCTTCAACATGCTGTGCATAGGCGACTCGATCATGTGGGGCCAGGGGCTCACTGATGAGCACAAATTCTCCGCCCGAGCCGCCAGTTGGCTCTCGCAGAACCTGCGCCTGCGCGACGGAACGCCTGGACGACCAGTGCGTCGATTCGTCCTCGCCCATTCCGGCGCGGTGATCGCGGCTGAAGATGGAGAGGACGCCATTATCGCCGGGCCAGGCGAGGTTCCGAGTTCGTTGCCGTCAATTCGCAATCAGGGACTGTCGCGGGCGCAAGGTACGCTGGCCGAGCACCAGATCGAGGCCGTCGATCTTGACTTGATTTTGGTCGATGGCGGCGCCAATGACATGAACTTCGAAGCACGTTTTCTCAACTCTGATCCGATCAGCTGGCGCCCGGGAGCCGAGGAGGCATGGGTCCGCCGATGGGCGAAGGCGGTTGCCGTTGATCGCATGCGCGGCCTCATTGCAGACCTCCGAACGAAATTCCCGTCGGCCAAGATCGTGATAGTCGGCTATTATCCGATCATTTCCCTCGCGAGTGATTTGCCGCAGCTCTCTGCCTTCCTCCGCACGTTGCCGACGGCGGCGCGCTGGCTTGCTTCGATGGCGATCGACGCCATTCGACAGGATCTTACGAACAAGTCCAACTGGTGGGTCGACGAAACGGATCAAGGGTTCGCCCAGATCGCAAGCGACTTCAGTGGAGGCCACTGGTACGGTCCGGTGGCTTTCGTACCAAGCTTCTTCGGCGAAGCGAACGCCTTCGGCGCGCCGGACACACTGCTCTGGAGACTGGGCGAGCAAGACGAGGTTTTTGCAGACCGCGCCGCCGCCTGTTCACAGGCAGGAAGGAGCACCGATCTGATCTGCTTGAACGCCGCCGTCGGCCATCCAAACCCGCACGGGGCAGACCAATATGCGCACTCCATCATCAACGCGATCAAAAACAACTGGTTCAATCGTTGGAGCCCCGATCGCGCGCTGGTCCTTGATGTAACCGGAACGGTCCTCCCCGGTAAGGTCGTGACGGTCAACGTCAGCGCAACCGACAATTACACAGGTCTGCCAGCGGATGGTGTCACCGTGACCTGGCCCAGTCACTCCGCCGGCGCGGGGCCTCTGGCAGACATGTTCTGTACACCGGGGCAGCTGCCGCCCAAGATACGGATCAGGCCGGCCCCTTCGGAGGACGCCCCCGAGGCCCCCGAGATCGAGTTCACAACGTGCACGAAGCTCGTGATTACCGCGCCCGGGTATCCTGATGTCCACTTCGACCTGACGAAACTCCTTCCGTGATTCGACAGTCATCAGATGTGATCGTTGCGGAGCCAATCGCGTAACGTCATGTTGATCCTCAAGGTGACGACGTTGTGCCATCAACAATGTTCATCCGTGATATGCTCCCAGCATGGCTGGAACACCCAAAGTAAGGATCGCCCTGGCGGCGCTGGCCATCGTCGCCGGCCTTTCGTCCTGCCGATCGTCCGCCAGAGACGCGCCTGCCGACGCCGCGATCGCCGCGTCCGAAACTGTGGATGCGGCGAAAGACACCGCGACCGAGGTTGATCCACTGAAAGTGTGTCAGTCGTCCGATGAGTGCGTGCTGGTCAACTGGGGGTGTTGTGACGACTCTTGCTGGGGCGGCTTGCGCTTCACGACGGCCGTCAACCG
>DATLVT010000346.1:0-4020 GCA_035577105.1 Polyangia bacterium | reverse complement strand
ACGCGAAAGATCACGCGCACCGCTGCACGCATCAAGCACGGATTGGAGTCAAAGCTTTTTCTGGGAAACCTGGAAGCGCGCCGCGACTGGGGCTTTGCCGGCGACTACGTCGAGGCGATGTGGATGATGCTGCAGCAGAAGCAGGGGGACGATTTCGTGGTGGCCACCGGTGAATCACACAGCGTCCGCGAAGTCCTGGACGTGGCCTTCGGCGCCCTGGAGCTGGACTGGAAAAAGTTCGTCGAGATCGATCCTCGCTATTTTCGCCCCACCGAGGTCGATCACCTGCACGGCAACGCCGCCAAGGCCCAGCGCGCGCTGGGCTGGAAGCCGCGGGTCACCTTCCAGCAGCTCATCGATATGATGGTCCGCGCCGACGAGGAAGACGTGCGCTCGTCGCTGGCGGGCCGCGCGCCCAATTCATGAATGCCGCCGGCAATCCGTCCACGCTGACCGCGGTCATCTTTGGTGCGCGCGGCACGCTGGGACAGGCGCTGGTGGAGGTGCTGCCCGGCCGGGGATATTCCATCTCGGCGGCGCTGAGCAGCGCCGAGTGCGACATCTCGGACGCCGCGGCGGTGCGGGCCGTGATCGAGCGCATCCAGCCTCACCTGATCTTCAACGCGGCGGCCTTCACCGACGTCGACGGCGCCGAGGTGACGCCGGACCGCGCCTTTGCGGTCAACGCCCTGGGGGCCGAGAACCTGGCCCGCGCCGCCCGGGCCAGCCATGCCACGCTGGTGCACTACTCGACGGACTTCGTCTTCGACGGGGAGAGCGAGCGCCCCTACGACGAATTCGATTCGCCGTCCCCGCAGAGCCTCTACGCCCGCTCCAAGCTGGCTGGCGAGCGATTGACGGCGGCCGCCACGCAGCGGCTGTTCACGCTGCGGGTCGGGTGCCTCTATGGCCGGGGCGGTCGCAATTTTCCGTCGACGATCCTGCGCCGCCTGCAGGCGGGGGAGACGGTGCGCGCCGATCGCGATCGCCGCGGCTCACCCACCTGGGTGCGCGAGGTGGCGGCAGCGTCGGCGGACCTGGTGCGCACGCATCACTACGGCCTTTACCACTGCACGTCGCAGGGGGAGACCAGCTGGGCGGACTTTGCCCGCTTCATCGCCGACCGACTGAAATTGCCGGCCGAGCGGACGCTGGCCTTGCCGACGTCGGCCTTGTCGATGAAGGCCCCTCGTCCGCGCCGGGCGATCCTGGACAACCGCATGCTGCGGCTGCGCGGCCTGGATTCGCTGTCGACGTGGCAGGACGCCGCGCTCGCCTTCCTGGCGTCCGAAGGTCTCTGAGACGCCCGTGGTGCGCAGGGCCGCTCAGCCGCGCGTGATCTGACGCCCGGCCTGGGCGGTCGCCGACGGCTCTACCGGCGTGGGAGGGACCAGGCGAAGGTGCCCGCCGGTCCGGATCTTTTCCGGGGCGATGACCGCGACGTTGCGCCCTTCATTCTTGGCGCGATAGAGGGCCTTGTCCGCCGAGGCGTGCAGCCCCTCGAAACCGGGAATCACCGCCCGTTCCAGGTCGGAGACGCCGATGGAGACGGTCAGCGGGACCTGCCCCGCGCTGAGCCGGCGCACATTGAGCAAGATTCGCTCGGACAGGGCCAGGGCCTCGGTGGCCGTGGTGTTGACGGCCAGCACCGCGAACTCGTCGCCGCCGTGCCGAGCCGCCAGATCGGTTGTGCGGCAGGTCTGGCGCAACGCCTCGGCGACCACCATCAGCGCTTGATCCCCGGCGTCATGGCCGAAGCGATCGTTGACGTCTTTGAGGTGGTCGAGATCAACCAGCACCAGGGCCAGTGGTGTCTCGTAACGGTCGGCGCGGTTCAACTCCTCGACGATCTGCTCCTGCAGCCGCCGCCGGTTGGCCAGCCCGGTCAGCGGATCGGTCTCGCTCATCTGTTCCAGACGATCCTCTTTGCGACCGACCAGCCAACCCAGCACCGTCAGCATCACCAGCGTCGACAGGAAGATGTAGCCGTAGACCTGCCACTGCGTGGACAGCTGATGCGTGATCCAGGACAGCCCCGGCGCCGTCTGGGCCCGCAGGCTCTGTATTCCGAGAAGGCCGAGGGGCGGCAGCGATGCCAACGGGAAGCTGGCGATGGCGTAAATTTTTCGGCTGGGCCACCGGGGGGAGCGCTTTTCGGGATGGTTTGTCATCGCTGCGACTATCAACCTGAAAAATTCGTGCCAAGTTCGGCGCATGGCCGGGGTTGAAGATCCGCGGTGCTCGCGCAAAGGAGACATGGTTTGCGTGTCCTTTATGAAACGCGCAACCGGCACGTCGTTCCCGATCCGCCCCGTCCCCATCCGTCCCGCCCGATCCGCCTCATTCTTCAGCTGCCTCCGCCTGCCCACTGCTTACGCCGAAAGATATATGAAGTTTCGCCGAAAGCTCGTCCGGGCGTCGGACATGTCCGACACCGGGACAGCGCCACGCTGTCCACGAGATTCAGCTGTCAGTGAAAGTCGTGGGAGATGTCCACCTCCGCGGGGCGGCCACCCAAGACGGAAAATCGATCTGCCTTGATGGAGACGACCCCTTGCTGGTTCTGCACCACCCCCTCGACGATGAGGGCATGGTTGGTGACCAGCAGGCTTTGATGCGCAGCAAACCGCGCCGGCGTGATGATGGCGTTGGCGAAGCCGGTCTCGTCTTCCAAGGTGAGAAAGACGAACCCCTTGGCCGTTCCTGGACGCTGGCGGACGATGACGATGCCACCGATGCGCGCGCGGCGACCGTCGGGGAGGGTGTTCAACTGAGCCGCCGATACCACGCCGGCCTGGGTCAGCTCTTGCCGGAGCGCCGCCAGCGGGTGCGGTCCGGTCGAGATGCCGGTCCCGCGGAAATCGGCGCCGGTCTCTTCGGCGGGGGTCATCTCGGCCAGCGGCGACGCAGCGGTGGGCGACACGCGTCCGAACAACGCGCCCGAGCGCTGCAGCGCCTCCACTTGCCACAGGGCCTGCCGGCGCGTTCCGGCACCGTCCAGCGCGCCCAGCGCGCCGATCTCCGCCAGCGTGGCCATCTCGGCGGGGTTGGGCATGACCCGCGTCTGCAGATCGGCCAGCGACGAGAACGGCCGCGCCGCGCGTTCAGACTCCAGGCGCTGGCCAACCTCTTCGTGCAGCCCGGCCACGTACTTCAATCCCAGGCGGACCACGTTCTTTCCTTCCAGGTCGCACAACCAGGTCGAGCGCATCACGTCGATGGGACGGACCTCGACGCCGTGGCGGAGGGCGTCGGTGATCAGCGTGGCCGGATGATAAAAGCCCATGGGGTAATTGTTCAAAAGCGCGCATACGAACGCCGCCCCGTGGTGAGCCTTGAGGTAAGCCGACGCGTAAGCGATCAGCGCGAACGAGGCGGCGTGCGACTCGGGGAATCCGTACAGAGCGAATGATTTGATGCCCTGGACGATCTCGTCCTGGGCGTCGCCGGTGATGCCGTTCTTTCGCATGCCGGCCCGCAGCTCCTGCTCGATCACCTGCATCCTTTCCACCGAGCGTTTGAAGCCCATGGCCCGGCGCAGCTCTTCGGCCTGGCCGCCGGAAAATCCGGCGGCCACCATGGCCATGCGGATCAGCTGCTCCTGAAACAGCGGCACGCCCAGCGTGCGGGCCAGGATCGGCTCCAGCGAAGGGTGCGGGTACCGGATCTTCTCGGTGCCGCGCCGTCGCGACAGATACGGGTTGACCATCTTGCCGACGATGGGACCGGGGCGAATGATCGCCACCTCGACCACCAGATCGTAAAATCGCCTTGGTTGCATGCGCGGCAAGGTGGCCATCTGCGCCCGCGATTCGACCTGGAAGACACCGACGGTGTCGGCCGCGCGCAGCATGGCGTAGACGGTGGGATCGTCGGGCGGCAGCTGCGCATAGTCGATGGTGGTCCCTTCGTGGCGCTGGATCAGCTCCGCCGCCTCTTCCAGCGCCGCCATCATCCCCAGTCCCAGCAGATCGACCTTCACGATCCCCAGGTCGGCGCAGTCGTCCTTGTCCCACTGGA
>DATLVT010000345.1:0-9783 GCA_035577105.1 Polyangia bacterium | reverse complement strand
GGGCTGGGCTTTTGGCGAGCTGGGCATCACCGATCGCGCTCGCCATCTGGCCAGCCTGTTCGTCGACGATCTGGCGGACGTGGTGAGGGACGGGATCGATCCGCGGTTCGAGCTGTCCCGTTACGGCGAGAAGCTGGCGGCCAGCGCGGCCACCTTCGACGACCTGGCGCAGGCGCTGGACGGCGAGGCGACGCTGATCGATCGGATGCTGGACGAGGTGACGCGCCAGTGGCTGCAGGGGGAAGCGCCCGATCTGGTGGGGCTGACCATGCCGTTTCCCGGCAACGTCTATGGGGCCTTGCGCATCGCGCGCCTGGTCAAGGCGGAACATCCGTCGGCGCGGGTGGTCCTGGGCGGCGGTTACGTCAACACGGAGCTGCGGACGCTGACCGACCCGCGCGTGTTCGACGTGTGCGACTTCATCACGCTGGACGACGGCGAGCGGCCGCTGCTGGCGCTGATCGATCACCTGCGCGATCCGGCCCGCCCGCTGTTTCGCACCTTCGTGCGCCAGGCGGGGGCGGTGGTTTTGCAGAGCACGCCCACGCTGACGGATCTGCACCACCGCGAGACCGGCACACCGACGTACGACGGCCTGCCTCTGGATCGATATGTCTCGCTGTTCGAGATGCTGAACCCGATGCACCGGCTGTGGTCGGACGGGCGATGGAACAAGCTGACGGTGGCGCGCGGTTGTTACTGGAAGAAATGCACGTTCTGCGACGTCACGCTGGATTACATCGCGCGCTACGAGACAGCGTCGGCGGACGTCACCGTCGATCGCATCGAGGCGCTGGTGCGCGAGACCGGCCAGACCGGCTTTCATTTCGTCGACGAGGCGGCGCCGCCAGCGGCGCTGCGGGCCATGGCCCAGCGTTTGATCGACCGCCAGGTCGTCATCACCTGGTGGGGGAACATCCGTTTCGAGAAGAGCTTCACGCCCGACCTGTGCGAGCTGCTGGCTCGATCGGGCTGCGTGGCGGTCAGCGGCGGCCTGGAGGTGGCCTCCGATCGGTTGCTGACGCTGATGAAGAAGGGCGTCACGGTGGAGCAGGTGGCCCGCGTGGCCCGTGCCTTCAGCGACACCGGAATCCTGGTGCACGCCTATCTGATGTATGGCTTTCCGACGGAGACCGAACAGGAGACCATCGACTCGCTGGAACGGGTGCGCCAGCTCTTCGCCGAGGGGTGCATTCAATCGGGGTTCTGGCACCGGTTCGCGGCGACCGCGCACAGCCCCATCGGGCAGCGTCCGGAGCTGTTCGGCATCCGACTGGGGCGGCAAGAGGCGGCGCCGTTTGCCCGCAACGAGCTGCCCTTCGTTGATCCCACCGGGTGCGATCACGAACGGTTGGGGCCCGGCCTGCGCAAGGCGCTCTACAATTACATGCACGGTCTTGGTCTGGACACCGACGTGCGCCGCTGGTTTGCCGACGAGCCGACGACGAAGAACACCCGTCGCGCCGGCGGTCCGGCCCGGCGCCGGGCACTGCCAGCCCCCGCCGTCCGGCCCGATCTGATCCGCCGCGCCCTGGCGGGAAGCGGCTAGCGCGGGCATGGGGCCGGCCCCTAGGACACGGCGACGTACCCGGCCAGGTACCACTCGTACAGCGTCTCCTCCGTCGGGGCGGCGAGGGCGAGCGGAAGGGTCAGGACGCGGTCGCGAAAGAGCTGCCTGAACAACCGGGCGGCGGCGCCGCCGGGCGTGTGGGCGTGGCCGTTGAGAAAAAAGCGCCCGCGAAAACTGAGGCCCCGGCTGGGCAGGGCCAGCGCCAGGCGGCCCCGCTGGCGCAGCCGGCGCGCGAAGGCCTCTGGATTGGCCGGGCGCGCTGGCGACTTGAAACGGACGTGCGGTTTGGGCCGGGTGAGAAATCGGCCGAGAAAATCCCCGAAGGCCGCCTTCGGGACGCGGATGCCGCCCAGGACAGCCGCGACATCGGCGTGCATCGACGCGCTGATCTCGAAGGGGTCATTTTTCTCCGGCAGGCGCAGGTCGGGATCGCGGTAGCGGGCGGCGGCCGGCGTCCGCTGGGCCAGGGTGGCGCCCAGGTACTCGAGAAAATTCTGGATCAGGTCTGCGTGCGTGGGCGCCAGGAATCCGATCGAATAGGTGAAGCAGGGGCCTTCGGCCACACCCAGATGGGCCACGCCGGGCGGCAGGTACAGCATGTCGCCCGGCTCCAGCAGCCATTCCTCCTCGGGGATGAACGATCGCAGCACCTTGATGGCCGCAGCGGGGTCAGGGCTGCGATCGCGCTGGCGGCTGATCTGCCAGCGACGGCGCCCCGGACCCTGCAACAGGAAGACGTCGTACAGATCGTCGTGCGCGCCGACGGAACCGCCGTCGGCGGCATAGCTGACCATCAGATCGTCGATGCGCGCGGCGGGCAGGAAGGAAAACCGGCGCAGGATCTCCCAGCCGCCCGGCAGCAGGCTCTCGACGCCGTGGACCAGCAGCGTCCAGTGCGACGGTGGCAACATGCTGGCGTCGATGGCCCCGAACGGTCCGTCGTGCCGTTCCCAGCGCGCCCGACGGCGGCGCGGGTGTTCGATCACCAGCCGTGAGGTGGCATCGGGCCGGCTGGCCAGGCGAAAGAGGCCATCGCGGCTGACGATGCCGGCAAAACCTGGGAAGGCCTGCCGGATCAGCCGTGGCTTTTTCTGCCAGTGCTCACGCAGGAACGTGGCGGGCGCCAGATCAATCGGCGCGTTCCGGGACACGCTCTAGCGCTCGCGCCCGCAGGGCGCGAGGGATGGCAGGGTGGGCATCTACGAGATGCGCTCTACTGGCAGCCGGTGCCCGTGGTGGGACCAAGGTCGGCCCACTGGATGGGGCCGTCGCCGACACCCCAGCGGGCGTCCGTGAACTCCTCGACGTCAACCAGCAGGTCGGCGCTGCCCTTGTTCTCGGTGCAGCACCCGCTGCAGTCCGAGTCGGCGCAGGTGTCCAGCGCGGTCACCACGATGGTCTTGGAGCCCGACTTCAGACACAGGTCGTGCAGAAACAGATTGCCCTGCGGAAAGACCGCCACGATGTTGTGAGACATGACCCAGGCCTTGGACTTCATGCCGTTGCAGGCGGCGAACTGGCCGACGTAATCACAGCCGCTGAACTGGATGCATTCCACGCTGCCCGGATCGGGATAGGACTGGAAGTTGGTCTTCGAGCCGGACCTCCAGTTCAAGCCGGCGGCGTTGCAGCGGGCGTTCCCGGTGGCGCCGCCCGAGCCCATGGCACCGCCCGAGCCCTTGGCGCCGCCCGAACCCATCATGCCGCCGCTGCCGGAGGCCATGTCGGTCCCGGCGTCCTTGCCGGCGCTTCCGCCGCTGCCCGGCATCGGCGTCCCACCGCTGCCCGAACTGTTGCCGCCGCTGCCGCTGCTGCCGCCGCTGCCGCTGCCGCCGCTGCCGCTGCCGGGGGCGCCTCCTGATCCTGACGCGTGCCCCCCCGATCCGCTGTTGCCGTTGTTTCCCGAATCGCTGGTCTGACAGGCCAGCATCAACAGGGGAGCAAGGGCCAACGAGGTCAACAAGCCACGCGTGTTCAACATATGAATCCTCCGGGGGAGCGAGAACGAAGACAGCCTAGAAACCGGTAAACCCAGCCCCAACTCCCCCACACCGACGGTAGGCCTGGCCTTCAAGTATACAGCCAGAACCGGCCAGGACCTTCAGAGTCCGTGAAGAAGATATACCTTTGCCGGTAGCCAAAATCGTCAACGGACAGTGTCGCAGCGTCGTCGCACCCCCAGCAATGGCATTTCGTAAACAAAACGTTGCCGGATCTCGCCAGGCGGTCAACCGCATGGGCGCCTTCAGGCCGGTCATCTCAATTTCGATTGTTCTTCTGCCGAAGGACGGCGAGACGCCGGGAACTCATGGGCAACCGCAGGCACCGCAAACGCAGGCACAACGTCGCCCGCCACTTCCTTGTGCTCGCCACGCTGTCATTGCTGGCCGGCTGCAAGAGCAGTGGCTCGACAAGCGCCGACGCTCAGGCCGACGGGCTGGGCGATGGAACAAATGACGTGCCGCTGCCAGTGTGCCCGGAGCCGGAAGCGGCTTCCGACATGGCCGCCGCCGACGATTTTGGTCCCAACGCCAAGGCCGTCGCCATGCCGTCAGCCATGGGCCGCGTCAACGTCTACGAGGTGACGGCGGCCCACCTGCTGGAGCGGGTGGACATCTATGTCCGCGCCAATCTGTCCGGCAGCCGCGTGACCATCTCGGTCTTCGAGGCGCCGGCGAAGGACAAGGACTTCCAGAAGCTGACCGACGTTCAGGTCGACGTGCCAACCTGTGAGGGGTGGGCCTCCAGCGGCATGCTGGCCATCCCCTTCGAGCGGGGGCGCTTTTACGCCATCGGCTTCGATCCCAACCAGCTGATCACGACGTACGTCAATGCGGACATGAACAACATCCCCGTCGACGGGCGCTTCGGTCGGCTGATCGGCTCGAAGACGGTGACCAGCGTGTCGACCTCGACGCTGGGCTGGGACAAGGTCGCCGACAAGGACTTCATGCGCCAGCGCCTGCTCACCTCGCCACGAGCGGACGACGACGCCGCGGTGGCCGACGACGGCGGCGCCGACGCGGCCGATGGTGGCGACGGTGGCCTCGGCGATGTCAGCGATGGCGGGGTGAAAGACGCCGCCGACGCCGTCGGCTCTTGATTCGTGGCGCCGACGCGGCCACCATCTGGCCATGCCCGAAGCAAAGACCTATCAGGGGGGCTGTCATTGCGGAAAGGTTCGATACGAGGTCACCACCGACCTCGGCCGCGTGATCAGCTGCAACTGTTCGATCTGCTCCAAGAAGGCCCACCTGCTGACCTTCGTGGGCGCCGATGCCTTTCGCCTGCTGCAAGGTGAAGACAACCTGACGGACTATCAGTTCAACACCAAGAACATCCATCACCTGTTTTGTCGCACGTGCGGCATTCAATCGTTCGCCCGGGGAGCGGCCCGCGACGGCAAGATGATGGCCTCGGTGAACGTGCGCTGTCTGGACGACATCGATCTCACCAAGGTCGACGTCACGCCGGTCGACGGCCGCAGCCGCTGAAGCGCCGCCGGTCTCTTCTTCAGCCGCTGCAGATGTGGGCGCAGAACGACGCCTGATCGCCGTCGGGACAGTGGGGCGTCGCCTCGGCGTCACCGGAGAGGACCGGGTGGTCGTCCGCGTCCAGCAGCTCGACGCGAAACTTGATGGGCGTTCCGTCGATGGGCGTCCCGACCGGCGCCGGGCACATGAAGGCAGGGACCGCCTTGGGCGCTTCCCAGGCGCCGTCTGGACCGGGCGCGCCGATGTCGACCGGGCGTGACTGACCGACCAGCACGGGACGGCCGTCCTCCGCGCGCGCGGCCGAGTGCCGCACCCGCATGGGACCGGCGGGCATCCCGGTCACGCGATATTTCAGCCAGACGTGGAACCCACCCTGGGCGCCGGGCACCAGCGTGACGTCGCCGGTCAGGGGCACAAACCCATCACCGCTGGCTTCTGCCCCTCCCACCAGCAGGTACGCCGGTCCCTGGGGCGTGGTCTGTCCGCCGCCGCAGCCGGCGCTGGCGCCGGCCATCACCACCGTCACGGCCAAGGCGGCAATGACGTCGATGATGTTGATGCCGGCCAGCGGGCCAGACCGCGCCGCGTGCATGGTCAGCGGCGGCGCCTCGGTCGCAAGGCCAGCACGGCGCCCAGCAGCGCCATCAGCACGGCTGCCCCCCGGTACCCGTCTCCGGCGTTCACGGCGCAGGCGCAGCCGTCCGACGGCGGATGATCCGCCACGATCACCGGGCCTCCTGACTCGCGCAGGACCTGGATCTGGCGCGAATACGCGGCGCCGGTGATCAGCGGCGGATTCTGGACGCCAGTGCCGTTCGGGAAATCGCGGCTCCAGCCCTGCTCCGTGACCAGGCGGGCGGGCGTGGTGCTGGGGTCATTCTGCTGCTGCATGTAGCCGCAGTAATAGGTCAGCGTCGCTTCGTGGACATTGCCCACGTCGGGAAGGTCGGGATTGAAGCTGAACACCGGATCCAGGGTCATGTCTTCGGGCGACAGCGTGGTGTAAAGCCTGGTGAGATAGCTGTTGTCGTCGAACATCGCGCCCGCTTCCAGGGTGGGCTTGACCACCCGATCGGTCAGGTCCTTGACCAGCTGGTCGGGCATGTACGTGACGCCCGGCCATCCGGCAAAGGCCTGCGGGTTCATGGTCATGAACTGTCCCAGCATATAGCGGAGCTGCTGATAGAAGGCCGACGGCGGAATGCCCATCTTCTCCAGCGCCGGCGGATAGGGGACGGCGCGGCCCAGGATCGAGAACACCTGGCTGGTGCGCGGGAAGTTGTGCGACCACATGTACTCGGTGAAAGAAAAGACGTCGGGCTGCGCCGCCAGTTCGGTCAGATCGCCGAAGCGGCCTGGCGGATTGAGTACCTGCTTCATGACCTGGCTGGTGCCGGCGTATTCGGTGACGTAGGAGTGCTTCTTGTCGGCTTCGCCGACTGCGTTGATCACGACGTCGTTATAGTTGGCGCCCGCCGTCCACCAGTCGATCTGCAGATCGTTGATGATCGTGTGGAAGTAGTTGCGCGGGATGGCCCGGCTGGCCCCCAGCATCCAGACCTGGATGCCCATGTGCGGCTGCGCCGCCACCGACGTCAGCACGATGGGGATCATGGGCAAGTCGGACTCGTACTTGACCACGACCGGCTGCAGGTCGCCGGTCGACTGCCCCGATTGAAGCTTCAGCGCCAGAAAGAACGCGCCTGGCCGAATGTACGCCCCCACGGTCTCGTCGGTGCCGGCGGGAACGAAGTAATGGTTGTCGGCCAGCCAGGCCAGCATCGGCTCCTTGCTGTCCGCCTTGAGAACCGCGTAGTCATACGGGCCGATGGAAGCCTGGATGACCAGCACCGAATTGTTGCTGGCGTCCCCGACGGCACCGCCGGGGGCGGCGCTGGCGGGCACGGGCCCGCTGGCCGTGCCGCCCCGGCCGAATCCGAAGCCACAGTTGCCTTCGTACTTGCGCACCAGGCGATATTTCGGCTGCGTGGTGGTGGTCAGCTGGTTGAACAGCTCGTCAGTGCCCAGCTCCATGGTGGGGATCGACGGCAGCGGCAGGAGCCAGCCGAACTCGGAGGCTGATCCCTGGTATTGGATCTGGATGTGGGCGGTGACGGTGCCATCCTTCATGGCGAAGGCGATCCGTTCCCCGGCCTGGATGACCGGGACGGAGGGGTCGGGCGGGGTGAAGCAGCCACAGGCGCGCGCCTGCGGGCTGGCAGCGCCGGTCACCACGGCGAAGGCGCCGGCCAATCCTGCCGCGAAAAGAACCTTCCGAGCATGACTTCCCTGCGCCACGGTGCACCTCCGAGTGAGTGATGGATCCTCGATTGCTTCACCCCGGAACGCAAGTGATGTGCCACCGACCAATTGCCGTTCTGCCTTCGTCGAGGCCCCTTCTTTCACGACCCTTCCGGGGGATCACCCGCGACCAGGGCAGGGCGAACGGATCTTTCCGTCTCAGGAAACTGAAGGGGTAGCGATGAAATCAACGAAAGAATGGAGACCGGGGATGGGAACGGGGGCGGGGGTGTGCGGCGGCCCGGTCCTGGCGGCGATCCTGGCGCTTGGCGGCTGCGGCGGCGCCGAATCCCCCGCCGTCTTTCACGCCCTGGTGACCGAGCAACCAGGGATTCTGCTGTCCGCTGCCTACACCGCCGACGGCAACGCCACCATCGCCGGTGGCCAGATCGCGGGCGGGGACGGTCTGCTGCTGCGCTGGGATGGACGAGGCATGACGACCATCCCCACGCCTGGCGCGCACGCGTTCTGGTGGGTGAACGCCCTCTCCCCGACCGAGATGTACCTGGCCGGCGAGTCGGGCGAGGTGCATCGCTTTGACGGCACATCGCTGACCGTCGTCGACGCCGGCGTGCCGGCGACCGCGACGCTGTTCGGGATCTGGGGACCCAGCGGCGACGAGCTGTGGACGGTGGGCGGCTCCTTCTCCAACACCGGCGCCAAGCGGATCATCCGTCATCTGACCGGTGGTCAGTGGGTGGCGGTCGATTCGCCGACTGATGTTCCCGCCGAGACCACCTACTTCAAGGTGTGGGGCGCTGACGCTGCTGACGTCTGGATCGTCGGCGACGGCGGCGTGGTCTTGCACTGGGACGGCGGCACACTGTCGCGCGACGGGCGGGTGACGGGCGCCGAACGCTTTTTCACCGTGCACGGGTGCGATCGGCAGAACGTCTGGGTGGTGGGCGGTACCGGCGCCGGCGAGGTGCGAACGTTCGACGGCAGCGGATGGACGAAGGTGTCAGCCGAAGGCGCTCAGCCCCTGAACGGCGTCGGCTGCGCCGGCGGCGACGTCATCGTGGGGGGCGCCTTCGCCTATGCCGCGCGAATCGCCGGTGGAAAGGTCACCCCCATCGCCACGCCCAGGGAGGTGGGCGATCTCTTCATCCATGGCATCGCTCGCTCAGCCGGCCACACCCTGGCCGTCGGCGGTGATCTGCTGGCCGGCGTCGGCGATCCTTATCGGGGCTTCGTCCTCGAGCTGTGAGGCCACGTCCGGATCCGGATCGGATCGCAGGCGGGCACGCCGCCAGGGACAGCGTCAGCCAACAGGATCCGCCGCCCGCTCTCGTCGTCTGGGGGAGGGTTCGTGGCAGGGGCCTCAGGCCCTTCCACGCTTCAGAGTTTTTTTCGCGACGAAGCGGCGTAGGCCTTCTCGTCGAACCCGAAGACAACGGTGCGTCCGGTATCCAGGATGGGGCGCTTGATCAGCTTGCCGTCCTTGGCCAGGGCAGCCAGCGCCTCGGCTTGCGACATGCTCTTGAGCTTCTCCTTGAAGTCGCCCAGCCGGTAACTCTCTCCAGAGGTGTTGAACATCTTGGTGATGGACACACCGGAGCGTTGATGCAGGTCGCGCAGCGTCGCCACCGACGGGGGATTGGCCACCAGGTCAGTCTTCTCGTACGTCACCTCGTGCTCGTCCAGCCACTTCAACGCCTGTCGGCAGGTGCTGCATTTGGGATAGTGGTAAACCATCGGCGCCATGGGCGGGCATATTGCCATGCCGCGCGCCCGTCACCAGCAATACTGATCAAAATACTGGGACGGATCAGGCTGCGCTGGTTAGCGACATCGGTGAGCCGCCGAAGGCGTGTCCGCGCCGGCGCTGATAGGCGTCCAGGTACAGCTGCTGGTATTCCAGTGCGGCGCGCTGCCAGGAGTGGTCCTGGGCCATGGCCCGCTGGCGCATGGCCTTGATGTGCTTGGGGCGCTGAAAAAACGTGGAGACCGCCCAGCCGATGGTGTCGGCCAGACTGTCGGGGCGCAGGTCGTTCAACACAAAGCCGGTGCCGTCGCCGGTCGTTTCGTTGTAGTTGCTGACGGTGTCGATGAGGCCGCCCGTGGCCCGCACGATGGGCAACGTGCCATAGCGCAGGCTGTACATCTGGTTCAGCCCGCACGGTTCGAAACGCGACGGCATCAGAAAAAAATCGGCGCCTGCCTCGATGCGGTGGGCGCGTCCGTTGTCGAACTGCAGCCAGGCCCGGAAGCGATCGCCGCGCATGCCGCTGGCCTGGGCGAAGAAGCGCTCGGCGTCTGGATCGCCAGTCCCCAGGAGGATCATCTGCACGTCCCAGCTCAGGATGCGATCCAGGGCGTGGGCCAGGACGTCGACGCCTTTCTGCGTGGTCAGGCGGCCGACCAGGCCCAGCACGGGAACGTCGGGGCGCACGGGAAGGCCCGCCTCTTTTTGCAGGG
>DATLVT010000344.1:0-12550 GCA_035577105.1 Polyangia bacterium | reverse complement strand
CGGACCGTCTCCTTGAACGCCGCCATCGAGATGGCCACCGCGAGCGTGGAGCATTGCCGCGCCGACGGGTTCAAGGTGACGATAACGGTTCTGAACCGGCATGCTCGCACGGCGGTGGTGCTCAGCGATGACGGCGCGGGCCCTCACACCATCGAGAACAGTCTGCGCAAGGCATACACCGCGTTCACGACGCGGTCGCCGTCGGGAGACATGGGCAAGCGACCGGAACCGTTGCTGAGGGGATTGTTGCTGGTCGACAAGCTCACCCTCCTCGAGGGTGGGCTGCCCATTTTTGCCGGCAAGGAGCTGGTCGGCGCCATCGGCGTCTCCGGCTCGCCCGCCGGTGACAAGGACGCGGCGTGCGCCAAGTTCGGTATCGACAAGATCGCCAAGAAGCTGGCCGTGTGAACCACACATAGCGGGAGCAATTGTCATGGCCACCATCACCGTCGACAGCGAGAACTCCACCCCCATCGACCTTTACTACGAGGATCACGGCACCGGCGATCCGGTGGTGCTGATTCACGGATGGCCGCTGAGCGGTCGGTCCTGGGAAAAGCAGGTGCCGGCGCTGATCGCGGCCGGGCACCGGGTGATCACCTACGACCGCCGCGGCTTCGGCGAATCCAGCAAGCCGTGGGCGGGGTACGAGTACGACACGCTGGCGCGCGATCTGGATCGGCTGCTGACCAAGCTGGACCTGCACAACGTCACGCTGGTGGGGTTCTCCATGGGCGGCGGCGAGGTGGCGCGCTATCTGGGAACGCACGGCGCGGGGCGCGTGCGCCGGGCGGTGTTCGTCGCCGCGGTGACGCCGTATCTCCTCCAGGGGGCGGACAACCCGGCGGGCGTGCCCCTCGACGTGTTCGACGGCATCCGCGCCGCGCTGAACGGCGATCGCCCGGCCTTCCTATCGGCCTTTTTCCAGAACTTTTACAACGCCGACGTTTTGCGCGGAACCCGGCTCAGCGACGAGGTTCTCCGCCTGTCGTGGACCATCGCCGCCGGGGCGTCGCCCAAGGGGACGCACGACCTGGTGGCGGCCTGGGGCACCGACTTTCGCGCCGATCTGCAGCGGATCATCGTGCCGACGCTGATCGTCCACGGCGACGCCGATCGCATCGTCCCGCTGGAGGTCTCGGGCCAGCGCATGCCCGCCCTGGTCAAAGGGAGTCGCCTGGCGGTGATCAAGGGCGGCTCGCACGGCCTCAACTGGACCCACGCCGAGGAACTGAACCGGACGCTGCTGGAGTTCCTGCGCACAAGCTAGCGCTTGTCCGCGTCGTCGGTCTCCTGGCGGAGGAACTCGACGTGAAAGCGGACCGGACCGATGGGCGTCACGTGGTGCGGCACCGCCGGCACGACGATCCCGGGACATTGCGGGTTCAGGACGAACGTGGAGGGGGACGACTCGAGGGCGTACGCCAGCTGGCCAGCCTCGATGACGATCCGCGCCCAGGTCCCGTCCTTGGTGCGGTGGTCCCGCAACAACCCGGCCGGCACGGTGGCTTCGGTGAAGGTCGCGGTGCGCTTGTACGGGCGCGCCCCAGCGGGCAGGGCCGGCATCTGGCAAAGAGGGCAGTCGATCGGCGCGCCCACTCTTTTGGCACGCTCCGCCTCGCTCGTGACCCACGGCCGGAGCTCCCAGGGCGGCCGGTGTCGCACGTGCTGCCGGTGGCCGCACGCCAGCTCGGCGACCCAGTTGCCGTCGGCGTCCTGGTGGAATCCAGTGATGGTGGTGGTGCCCAAGGTCTGCCGTGGTCCAAGAAGCGTGGTCAGTGTTGCCATCGATCGAGGCGATTGCAACTGAACGTCGAATCGATTGACCCGCTATCCCGGCCGCCTGACTCTGTTCCGTCGTGACCAATCTTCGTTCGTCGCGTGCGCGGGCGCGGGCTCTGGTCTTTTTGCCCCTGGTCCTGGCCGCTGCCTGCGTCAAGGTGGACAACACCGCAGGCACCGTGCCGTCATCCGATGGTGGCGGCGGCAGCGTTGGCCTGGCCGCCGACGGCGGACGGGATGTGACGTTTTCGGTCGACGTGAGCGGCTCGGGCGACCTCCCGCTTCCACCCTCCGGCAACGGCGGGGCACCGTGCGAGAACCTCTGCAAGCGACAGATGGCCTGTGCCGGCGGCGGCGACACCACCATCAGCGGCGTGGTCCACGCCCCGACGCCGCCGGCCCTGGGCACCGCCGATCCTCTTTACAATGCCCTGGTCTATGTCCCCAACGCACCGGTGACAAAGTTCACGCCCGGCGTCGCGTGCGAGCGCTGCGCCCCGGCCTCGGGTTCGCCGCTGGTCAAGGCGCTGACCGGCCCGGACGGCAAGTTCACGCTGAGGAACGCGCCCGTCGGCGCCGACGTCCCGCTGGTCATCCAGATCGGCCGCTGGCGCCGGCAGGTGGTGATTCCCAGCGTCGCCGCCTGCACCGACACCGCGCTGCCGGACGAGCTGACCCGCCTGCCGCGCAACCAGACCGAAGGTGACATCCCGGCCATCGCCGTCGCCACCGGCGAGTACGACCCGTTCGACTGCACGCTGCGCAAGATCGGCATCGCCGAATCGGAGTTCACGGCGTCCAGCGGCAAGGGCCGGGTGAACCTGTGGCCCTACAACGGCCACCAGCCGGCCAGCGGCACCGCGGCCGGCGGCGATGAATTGATGGGGAGCCTGGACAACCTCTCCAGATACGATCTGGTGATCTTGCCCTGTGACAGCCAGGCACCAAAGGAGAAGCCGCTGGAGGACAACCTGGTCGCGTACACCGGCCGCGGCGGACGCGTCTTCCTGACGGACCTCAGCTATTCCTGGCTGCGCAGCGACCCCGCCTTCAACGCCACCGTGAACTGGGTGCCGGCCGGGCAGGTGGAGGGCACGAACTTTACCACCCTGGTCGATCAGACCTTCCCCAAGGGGATGGCTTTCTCGGCGTGGCTGTCCGCGATCGGGGCGGCCCGCCCGGCGGCCGGGCAGATACCCGTTCACGATCCTTACCAGGGCTACAGTTACGTCACCTCGCCGGTGGCGCCCACGCAGACGTGGCTTTACACGCAGGATCCTCATTCCACGATTCAGCTGGTCACCTTCAACACGCCGATCGGCATGCCCGACGACCAGCAATGCGGGCGGGTGGTCTATACCCAGTTCCACGTCGCCGACGACGGCGCCTCGACGTTTTTTGGCGACAACAACTTCCCCACTGCCTGTAACAATGACCCCATGACGCCGCAAGAAAAGGCGCTTGAGTTCATGGTCTTCGATCTGTCGTCGTGCGTGCAGGCGGATCGGGCGCCGGTGGTGATCCCCTAGCGGCCCGCTTACCAAAGAGACGGGGTGACGGGAGGGGCGTCGTCCAGGAAAGGCGTCACCATCGGTTCCAGGACTGCCGCCGCTCCCGAGATGCCGATGTGCGAGGTCGCGGGAAGGATCACCAGCCGCGCGGCAGGAACCTTGGTGAGCATCCCGGTGGCGGACGCCTCCTCATCGCCTCCGCCGCGCAGCTTGAACATCGCCACCGCGTGCTCCACGTTCACGGCGTCCGCGTCACCCACGATGACCATCGTCTTGGCTGAAATGGCCCGCATCTGGGCGTCGGTGATGTCCGGGTAGTTGATGTTCATCATCTTCATCTTCTCGATGTAGGCCTCGAATGCCCTGGGATCCGGCGTGTGCTTCTTGAATGCTCCTTCGATCGGAGAACCGGCAAACACCCTGGCGTTCAACCCTTCAAGCGCCTTGGACCGCCCGCGGTACCAGCCATCGTTGCGATAAGCAGCCGACAGCGAGACCAGCTTGTTGACCAGCGTCGGGTGTCGCAATGCCAGTTGCAGCGCCACGCCTCCCCCTTGGGAGTAGCCCATCACATCTGCGCGCTCTACCTTCAAGGCTCGCAGCAATGCCGCAGCGTCATCGCCGAACTGCTGGTAAGACATCTTGCGCGAGGTGTCCGCGGTTCGACCGTGGCCCTGTTGGTCGAAGACGATCACCGGGCGCTTCGCCGCGAAGGCCGTCACCCATGGCTTCATCGAATCGGTGGATTGGAAAGACCCAGGCATCAGCAGCAACGGCGCCGTCTGTGACTTGCCCAGCTCACCGTGAACCTCGTAGTAGAGCTTCAATCCATTGATGGGCAGATACCCACTGCGCGACGCTGTCGGTGCTGAGGCGTGGGACGGTGGCGGCGAAGGTTCCGCAGCCGACGCCGTCGCTGCCATGGCAACAATTCCTGTGACCATCATTCGCCGAAACATCCTCTGGCCTGCTAGAAAAGAGCACCGTTCATGCCCGTCGGTCAACTTCCCCCATCCAGCGATCGCAGCCCCCCTTGCACCGGTGCAAGGTGAGGCGGGCCTTCGATCGGGGAGCGAAGACCCCGCTCTCTGAAATGTTTCGGCGAAACGACGCCGCCGGGTGGGGCCGTCGTTCCGCGCCTCGCGGCAAGGCCAGCGTCGGCAACTGTATGGGCTGATACGTCATCGACGCAGCGTAGCAAATGGCTTGGCTCTTGCGTGTCGAGGCGGCGTTCGCATGAAGAGACTTCGTCTGGAAAGGATCATTCGTATGAAGACGTGCGCGCGATTGTTCGCCAGCAGCTCGGGCTGGCTGGGTTTGCTGATGCTGGTGGTTGCTCTCGGTGGCTGCGGGATGTCCGACGTGACGGCTGACGAGCAAGGCGTGGCCGGCGGTCTGACGGCGGCGCCCACCGGTCTCGAGGTGCACCCCACCGGCACGACGGGTGCCGCCCCGATTGCCCTGACCTGGAACGCCTCGCCGGGCGCGCTTCGCTACGTCATCTTTCGCAGCACCAGCGCGGGGACCGAGACGTCGTACATGACGTCGACGACCAACTCGTTTCGAGACACCGGCGTCACCGTCGGCCCGCCGCGCGTCTTTTTCTACAAGGTGGCCGCCGTCGACGCGAACGGCACGTCGGCGCAGTCCACGGAGGAAGAGACGCCGACGCCGCTGCCCGTGTCCACCGGCACCGGCAACGTCGGCGGCGTGGCGATGGGGAACGGCGACGTCTATTTCTGCAAGGACGGACTGCGCGGCGGGTTCAAATGGTTTCAGACGCTGACGGGCTGGTTTCCGTCGGTGCTGGGTTCGACGGGCGCCAAGACGCCGGGCCAGGTGGCGGTGGACATGGCGTACGCCGACAAGGGGACGCTGACGTTCAGCAACGTCAACGTTCGAAATGCCGGCCTTTACACCCTGGACTGGCGCTATGCCTACCAGCACGGTCTGTTCAAGCTGGTCAAGAACCGTCACATGGGGATCATGGTCAACGGTGTCCCGGTGACGACGACGCTGCGGTTTCCCATCACCGACGACTTCGAGAACTATCAGCACTCGGCGCTGGAGGTCCGCCTGAACGCCGGGCGCAATTCCATCGTCCTGTTCAATGTCACCGATCACGGCATTTCACGCGCCGACGAGCTGACGGTCACGCCGGCCGCGGCGGCCCGTCCGGTGGCGCCGACGAACCTGTCGGCGGCGGCCAGCCCGGGGAGCATCGCCCTGACCTGGACGGCCAGCCCGGGCGCCAGCCAGTACCAGGTGTATCGCGGCCCGGTCTCCGACGGCGAGGCCAACGCCGCGGTCGCGACCACGAACGGCGCGACGTCATTCGTCGACACGGGCCTGGTCGCGGGGACGACCTACTTCTATCGGGTGTCCGCCAGCAACGGCGTGGGCGTGTCATCCGATTCGAACGAGGTGACCGCGCTGTTCACGATGTGACCGCCTGGCGGTTGCTGTGGTGCCGCACGCGAACGGACGGGGCGGCCGGGCAGCACGTCGACGGGGACGGGCGGATCCAGCGTGAAGCGGTAGCCGCGGGTGGCGACGCGCAGCTTGAACGTCTGCCCGTTGAACTGCAGCGTGCGCGCGTAGGCCTCGCGGATCAGCCCCAGACGCGTGGCGGGCCGGTGGGCGAGCAGGAATCCGCCCAGGCGCACCGCCAGGTGATTGAACAGGCGATGGCAGCCGTGGCTGGTCCCGCGCAGGATCGACCGATAGCTGCCGGACCCGTGCGTGCGGATGTCGAGGTCGGCATAGGCAGGCATGCCCGCGCTGCCGTCGCCCAGCGCGCGTCCGTGCAGCAGCGCCACCAGACCGTAGGCCGATCGATAACCGGGTCCGACGGCGTCCTGGTCGGCCACGCGGGTGCCGCCGGGGCTCCGGCGCAGCAACTCGTCGTCGGGGGTGGTGGGGGGCGGAAACCAGGCCGGCGCGGCCACCAGATCGCGCCAGTAGAATCGGCCGACCGGCGACGGCTTGTAGCGCAGGGCCACCGACTCGTCGTCCTGCTTCTCCTTTTTCCAGGCGCCGATGGTGGTCGGCCAGCGCACGAGAGCGATCTCTCCGTCGCCGGCGCGCGCGTACAGCGTCAGCATGGGCCGCCACTTCGCCGGCGAGGGACGGGGCCGCCCCTGGGCGTCGAGGGGATATGACCGCCAGACGTCTCCGCGATCGATCTCGGCGCGCAGTTCCATGTCGGCGCGGTGGTAGGCGGGCGGCGGCGGCAGCGCCAGCGCCAGGCGCGGCGGCAGGGGCGCGGCCAGCGCGGCAATCGCGTCGGTCGGTGATGTCCAGCCAAGGGCGCGAGCGACCGCCTCGGTCGCCGGATCGATCAGATCGGGCGCGCCGGCGGCGGCCGGCTCGGGGCGCAGGCGGTGGCGGTACTCGACCGAATCGATGAAGCGCCCCAGCACCGGCGCCCAGGCGTGAGCGGCCGAGCCGTCCTCGATGAGGCCGGTGGCGTCGACGACGCGCTCGCGCAGGGCGCGCAGCAGGGCGCGGAAATCCAGCTCGCGGCTGTCGGTCAGCAGCGTCTGGCGGGTCTCGGCGTCCAGCACCGCGGGCGACGGCAGCATGTGGCGCCGCTGGTACAGGGCCAGCGCCTCGACGGTGCGCGCGTCGAAGAGTCCGGACGCCGCGCCGGCCGGCAGCAGCCCGTCGCAGCCCAGGTGGGCCTGCACGGTTGTGATGACGACCCGGCGCGCCGCCTGCGCGGACGCCGCCGCCGGTGGCTCTTCCCACGGCGCCAGGGTGCGCCGCACCGCACGCAGCGGTTCGTCGTCGATGGCCGCGTGACAGGCGTGGCGATCGACATCCAGCAAGCGGCGGCGAATCACCGACAGGCTGGGCGGAATACCGAACAGCTCGAAGGCACGATCGCGGCGCGCGCTCTCCGGCATACCAGGCGCGTCCAGCCGCTCGTTTTCCAGCGCCACGTACGTCGCGCGGTAGGGCTGCGGCTCGGCCGCCGATTCTGAAAAGATCGCCGGCGCCCAGTCGTCGCCAAGATTCACCTCGATCAGCGCGGGGCCCTCGCCGGCTCCGTCCAGGCCAGCGGCGCTGGCCAGCACGACACCGAACGCCGCCCAGGCTGTCATCTCATCCTCCGCGGCCGGCGGCCGATTCGATTGGCACCGGCGACTGACATGCCCCTGGTTCAGCAAGAACACGGCCAGCCAGACACGCGCTGCGAGCCGTCCGCCGTCGCTGGCCTGCGCGCACAATTGGCGCGGCGCCAGCCGGCGCGCGCAACCTTCACGCCCGCCGGTTTGCGTCGGACGCCGCCGAAGAGTTCGGTCGCGTCCGGCCGATGTCGGTCGGTCGGGCGGTCCGCATCAGCGCCGGGTCAGTCCGTTCGGCGTCAACACCACCAGGTCACCGGGGCGGAAAGGCGAGTAGCCGCGATAGAGAAACAGGCCGTATTCCCCGCCGTCGTCGAATCGCACCAGCACCTGGTAGGTGCGGTCTTCGCGTGCACCCTGGCTGGCCGCGGCGCCGACCGCCGCGCCGCCCGCCACCCCGAACAGGCTCGCCGGACCGCGACCGTGAAATAGAAAACCGCCGATGAGGGCGCCGGCCAGGGCGCCGGCTGCGGGACTACCCTCCGTTCGCTGAACGGTCTCCTGGATGGACTCGACTCGACCCGGCCGCGTCCAGTTGCCTGCCGGCGGGGCCACCCAGGTCGTGGTGCTGGTGGCCGTGGTGGCGCACGCCGAGATCAACAGGGCGGCCAGCGTGATGGTGGCCGCCGCGTTCCGATGATTGGTGGTG
Organism: Polyangia bacterium; assembly: GCA_035577105.1. Lineage (GTDB taxonomy): Bacteria > Myxococcota_A > Polyangia > Fen-1088 > Fen-1088 > DATKEU01. The sequence continues at coordinate 4,478 of DATLVT010000344.1, read as the reverse complement.
ACTGGTTGATTGATCATCAACTGTGCAATTGCATCAGTTGTGCCCAGGCGGCGACTCCGGACGTGGCGCGAACCATGCAATGAAACCGGGCCATGAAACCCATCCTTGTTGCGGTCGATTTCTCGGCATGCTCGCGCGACGCGATCAAAGTTGCGGCTGCACTGGCTCAACGGCTGAAAGCGTCGCTGATCCTGGCTCACGCCGTCGGTGCCCCACCGCTTGAGGTTCCCGTCGTCCCGGTCGGTGTCACCGGACAACACGTGAACATGGTGATTTCCGCCGAGGCTGAGCTGGCCCGCGATGCCAGCGAGGTCCGGCGCCGCGGAATCAGCGTCGAGACGCGCGTGGTGGTCGGGTCGGCGTCCAACACAATCGCCGCGCTGGCGGAGGAGGCGGGTGTCGGGCTGGTGGTCATGGGCACGCACGGGCGCAAGGGCGCCGCGCATCTATTTCTGGGCAGTGTCGCCGAGCATGTCGTGCGCTCGGTGTCGTGTCCGGTGCTGGTCACCCGCGATGGAATCGAGCCTGACCTCGGCCGGTGGGAAGGAACCGAACCGCTGCGGATGCTGGTGGCGACGGACGGCTCTCTGGCGGGCGACGCCGCGCTGGCCTGGGCCGGATCGTTCTCGCGATCGAACGGCTGCGACCTGGCCTTGCTGAGGCTGTACTGGCCGTGGGAAGAGCTGGTTCGGTACGGTCTGGACGACATCTGGGCGGACCGTCCGCGCGATCGCGAGCTGCTGCTGGCGCTTGAACGGGACGTCCAGCGTCAAGCCGCGAGATTGACGGGCACCGTGCTGTCACGACTGCGACTGAGAGCCGCTGGACAGCATGACACCCAGACAATCGTCGAGGAAGCGTCGCTGGCGGGTTCGGACGTGCTGGTCGTGGGGATTCCCGGACATCGAATGGGTCAGCGGGTGATCATCGCGCCCAAGGGCATGCTGCGCTCGTGTCCCATTCCGGTGCTCTGTGTCCCGGAGGCGCTGGCCCCCGTCGGGATCAGGTCGAGCCAGGGGCGGGCGGAGGCACGCTGACGGATTTCGCCGGCCGTGCATGTTCGCCTCCGTGAGCAAGAGTCCGTGCATTCTGGAAGCCAGCCTGGAGACCTGGTGGACAGGCCGATCGTTGTCGCGAGACGGACAGCGCGGTCGTCGGACCGCCGCCGTCGCAGGCAGCCCAGGATGATTGCAGCCGCGACAATGATTCGAACCAACCGGTTCTGCTCAGGGTCCGTCGGCGTGGACGCCGTCATCGATCGACTTGAGCAGGTCATCGATCCGCGGCGGGGTGACCCAGCGGTCCTGGTTCTCGTCATAGCTACCGCCCCGCCGGAGCGCGCATTCCATGCAAATGATGTCCTCGGCGCCCACGGCGAAGCCCCGATCACCCAGCGTCGAGATCACGGCGCCGCACTCAAGGCATTCGTCAAAGTCATCGCCACGTTCATTCGTCATGAGCGGAGCCTATGCCAGGTACATGCCATGCGAACCGCGCCGTGTTCCGCCAAGGCGAGCGCTCGTTGCGCGCAAACGCTGCGCTGGTCACAGGGCCTGGGAGCGGGGTGGGCACCGCGCTTGCAAAAACTCTCAGCGCCATGAAAAAACCACGAACGCATCGAGCAAGCGACGCTCGCGCAATCACCTTTTCGGTGGGCGCCATCATTCTGGCCTTGATCGTGGCCACGGCCTTCGCCCTCACCTTGCGGGCCAGTCGGGACCTTGTCGTTGGCCTCGTGCCGGTCTGGCCGTGGTGGTGATGGGCGACCGGTCGCGCGGTTGAGCCCGCCGCCGCACCGTCAAGGCCCAGGCGACCATCCGCACCGCTTGCGTGCTGCTGTCGATCGCGTGCAAAGGTTGCCGGTTGAACGGTGTCAGCGGAGGGCGCTCCTCTCCTCACCGCCTCGTTCAGGGATTCGGCATGTGTTCGCCGGCCGCGGGGACGGAGGCCAGGCGAGTCCAGGTCGCCTCGTCGACGACGCTCTGCCGGAAGGCCGCATGGCAACCCGTGCACGTCTGCAGGGTCGCGCCGAGCGCGCGCATCACGGCGGCGCGGTCGTGTTGGCGGGCGGCGGCCGCAATCGTGTCCGCCGTGTGGTGAAAGTTCAAGGCCTGCTGGGTGAAGCCCGGCGCGCCCATCCCCATGTGCGTGCACATCTGTCCCATTTGCTCGGAATAGCCAATCCGCCCTGCCGCACGTTCGACACCACCGAAGTCGTCGCTGCTTGCGGCGATGACGATCTCCTGCACCGCCAGCAGGTGGTCGCGCATGTCATGTTTCTGGTGGTCCGCCATCATTGGCAAGAGCGGTACGGCGGTTCGTGTGTCCATCCGGTCAAGGGCTTGCTGAGCCTCGGCCGAGCCGGCGGAGGGCTGGGCAGGCGGGGGGCTTGTCGGGGTCGCCGTCACCGGCTCGGCAGTGGGCGGCCGTCGGCAGCCCAGGAGCGCAGCCAACCCGAACAGGGAAGCCAGAAGGCGAGCGTTCATCATGGACCGATCCTCCTGTTTGGTCGTGGCGACGCCTCCGGCGATTGCTTCTGGATAGCGTCATTGAGCAGGGTCAGAGCGGAAAGGACGACGTCGTGACCGTCGGGCGGAATCTCCGCCAGCAACATCTCGAATCGCGCCCGGCTGGCGCGCTCTATGGTTTCGGCCAGGCGCCGACCTCTGGGGGTCAGGCGCAGGATGCGCGCTCTGCCGTCGTCCTCGCTCGGCAGCTGTCGAACGCGATCATCGCGGAGCAGGCGCTGCACCAGACGTGTGATGTTGCTCTTGTCGATGCCGAGGACGCCCGCCAGGTCGTTTTGCCGGGGCGGATCGTCTGCGCGCTCTCGCTCGAGTAACAGCATGAGAGCGTGTGCCTCCCGGGGACCGACCGGCGCACCACACGGCGTGCGATCATCGGCGAGTAGCCCGAACGCGCGAACGAACCTTTGCACCTGTTGCCGCAGGCGCTCCGGCCCTGGGGCTGTTCGTGGGGACATGGGCCTCGCCTTCACCGAGGGTGTAGCATTATAGTTGCGTGACGCAACTATTTTGTCGCCGGTCCTGGGGGCGCGCCACAGCCGGGCGCGACGGCAGGGATCGCTCAGCCGACGGCTGAGCCCTGCGGCGGCAGCGTCAGGATCTCGCAGCCCGTGCGTGTGACCAGGACGGTGTGCTCGAACTGGGCCGACAGCGAGCCGTCGGCGGTGACGATCGTCCAGCCGTCGTCGAGCTGGCGTACGTCGGGGCCGCCCAGGTTGATCATCGGCTCGATGGTGATGGCCATGCCCTCGCGCAGGCGCAGGCCCAGCCCGCGTGGCCCGACGTGGACGATGGTCGGTGGTGCGTGCATGGCGCGGCCGATTCCGTGCCCGCCCAGCTCGCGCACCACGCTGCAGCCCTCGCGCCCGGCCAGCTCCTCGATGGCGGCGCCGATGTCGCCCAGGCGGGCGCCGGCGCGAACTTCGGCGATCCCGGCGTCGCGACAGCGGCGGGCGGTCTGTACGACGTGTCGCGCCTCTGCGCAGGGCTCGCCCACGAACAGCGTCGCCGACGTATCGCCGTGAAAACCTCCCAGCTCGGTCGTCACGTCGACGTTGATGATATCGCCGGGCGCCAGGAATTCGGTCGGGCTGGGGATGCCGTGGCAGACGACGGCGTTGCGGCTGGTGCACACCGCCGCCGGGAACCCGTGGAACCCAAGCTGACTGGGCCGCCCGCCACGCCGGGCGGTGTCCGCGCGCACCCAGGCTTCGATGTCGGCGGTCGATATGCCTGCAGAGATCCGCGCTCCGATCATCGCCAGCGTGGCGGCCGCCGCTTGCCCGGCCCGCCGCATCGCCGCCACTTCGGCAGCCCCGAGGATCTCGATTGCCATCGCTTGACTGTGCCGGCGTGCACCTCCCGCGATCCAATACCTTTTCGATCTGGCTGGGGTGCCATGTCGGCGTGCTAAGCTGGCGACTGTGAGCCTGATGCAGCTGGAGTATTTCGTCGCCGTCGCGGAAGAGGGCAACGTGGGTCGAGCGGCCGCTCGCCTGCATCTGTCGCAGCCGCCCCTCAGTCGCCAGATGCGCTCGCTCGAGGACGAGCTGGGTGTGCAACTGTTCGAGCGAAACTCCCGTGGTGTTCGGCTCTTGCCCCCCGGCGCCACGTTGCTTTCGCGGGCGCGTGCCATTCTGGCCGACGTCGCCGACGCCGCGCGAGCCGTGCATCGCACGGGATCCGAGCCACCTGCCAGCGGTGGGTGACGCCGCGGTCGGCGCGCGGCGATCTCGTGTCGCCTGAGCCGGTGTCCGTGCTGCAAGCGTCCGTGTCCCCGAGCGCGCTGCGGGTGGTCTGACCAGGCCACGATTCGCGTCATCAGAAGCGCGGGAGGACGTCCTCTCATGACCCGCGTCTGACCGTCGGCGGTACTACCAAGAGAGCGATGAGAAGTGCACGACCGGTTGGACTCTGGTGCTGCCTGCTCGGCCTCGGCTGCAGCGCGAGCAC
>DATLVT010000343.1:0-2029 GCA_035577105.1 Polyangia bacterium | reverse complement strand
TCCCGGCGCGACCAGGCCGACGATCTTGGTGGTGTCCGCGGCGACCAGCAGTCCGACGCCGCGCTGGTCGCCGACCGACGGCCCCAGCTCCAGCGGGCGCTCGGCAAGCTGCCAGCGCGCCGCGGCCGCGCCGGCAGCCGGCGGGAGGCGCGCGTCGATGCGCGCCAGGTTTGCTTCGCCGGCGCGGCTCTGCACGACGATGTCGACGCCCGGGACAGCGGCGGCGATGGGGCGATCGCCCGCGCCGGCGGCGACATGGAACAGACCGACGATCAGCTCGGCGCCTTCGGCGCGCAAGGCCGCCACCGCGGCGCTGGCAGCGGCGATCGGATCGCTCACCGTCAACTTTTGCCGCTGCCGCAGGGCGTTTGCCTCCGGGCCCAGGGCGACGACACCGAAGATGCCGATCTTGTGCTCGCCGGCCTGCACCAGGCGACGAGCCGGAAACAGCGGCTTGCCGTCGGCGCCGGTCACGTTCGCCAGCACCACGGGCAGCTTGGATTCGTGGAACCAGCGGCGCAGCGTCTTGATGTCGACGTCCAGCTCTCGCGGCCCCAGCGTGACGGCGTCGACGTCCATGCGCTGGTAAGCGGCCAGGATCAGCCGGGCGCGACGTTCAAAGGCAGGACCCACGGCGTTCGGCAGCGTCGCCGCGTCCGCCGCCGGAAAGAAGTCGCCGGCATCGACCTGCAGCACAGCTTTTGCCTCCAGGCGCGCGCGGTCGACCTGGGTGGCCCTGCGCGCCAGCCCGCCCGGCGCGTTCGGCGGCGACGCGGGTGGCGCGACCTGGCCGTGCCAGTCAGACGAGGCGATGACCGCCAGATCGATGGCGGCGGGCTGGGCGACGGCGATCGCGACGGCGGCGTCGCGAGTCAAAGGCGCGTCGGCCGCCAGCGGCGCCGGCGCCTGGCCGACGAGATCAGCCCTGGCGTCGCGCGCGCCGCCACCCGAGCAAGCCGCGCCGAGTCCGATCATCACCAGACCCCAGACTGCCAGCGCGCCGACCGGCGGCTTGAATGCGACGGCCATGCTTCATCTTATGATAACCGACCGCCGGCGGTGACGGTCGGTCGCCTTCGGGCAAGCGCGAGCGACGAGGCACTAAAGGTCGTACGAAACGCCGCTGCGCCCGCGGGCGGCCAGGCGCGTCTTCAACGATGCCAGCGTGGCGCTGCCGGGCGCCAGCGCTTCGGTCACCTTGATGGCCGAGTAGACCGCCGACTCTTGCAGGTCCATGCCGGTCGTGTACTGACCGCTGAAATAAAGGCCGCGACGCCCCTGCAGCGGACGCAACCCCCGGGCGGCCTGGATGGTGGTCTTGCTGATCAGCGGGTGCTTGAACCGCCGCTCCAGCAGGATCTGGGTCGGATCGGCGCGCCGGCGCTGGGCCCACGACTTGAAGACGTCAATCGTCCCGCCCGAGGGGAGCTTTTCGTGCAGGGCCCCCAGCCAGGAGCTGCCCTCGCATTCAAGGCCGTCGACGCCGGCGTTGTACGCCGCCCAGTTGGCGCGATCCTTGTGCACGTAGGCGGCGTCCGTGTGGATCAGCAGTCGCGAATCAAAATATTCGTACGCGTCCAGCAGCGCGGTGACGTCGGCGAAAGCCGGCAGCGGGCGCAGCAGCTCGCGTCCGGCCAGCGGCGGCGCGTTCATCACCACCGCCTTGTACGGTCCTTGCCGGCCGGCCGGCGTCTGCACGAACCAGCCGGCGCCCTCCAGCGTCAGGGCCTGGGTGGGCGCGTTGACGTGAACCTGAACCGACGGGCTGCGATCGAGGAGGCGCTGCAGGTTCCCCTGCAGGCCGATCTTCGAGTTGTACGTGGTGGCGCCCTGAAAGATGTTGGCCGGAAACGCCAGCGCGAACGTCTGCAGGATGGACCGCGCCGAGGCGCGCAGGGCGTTGGCCCGCGACGTGCCGATGGTCGCGGAGATCCACGGATAAAGGATGTCGTTCTTGAACGACTGGCTGACCGGCAGGCTGCGGATCCAGGCGTCGACGGTGGTCTCCCAGGGCAGGTTGTTCAAGACC
>DATLVT010000342.1:0-3138 GCA_035577105.1 Polyangia bacterium | reverse complement strand
AGCAAGCCCAGCCGTTTGTGGATCACCTGGCGCGCAAGCGCGACCAGGATCGAAAGAAGATCACCTCGTAGGGACGGCTGTTCGTCACGCCCGATGGCGTCGCGGTCGGGTTCCGAGCAGTTTTCCGGTTAAGTGGTCTGCCGTATGGTTCTTGCAACAGCCGCTGCGCCTTTTGGCGCCGACCCGGACGCGCTGCTGGACGTCGCCGTGGACATCGCCACGGGCGCCGAGCTGCCGCCGCCCGCCGTGACCGAAGCGGCGCGCGAGGCGGCGGGGCTGGCGGCGTCGATCCCGACGGCCAAGGTGCGGGCTCGCATCGAGGCGGTGATCCTGGGGCGCTCGCTGGACGTGGGGCTGCAGTGGATGCAGGACAGCGGCGTCCTGCGCGTGCTGCTGCCCGAGCTGGCGGCGACGGTCGAATTTTCGCAGGAGGCGGGGCGCCGCCACAAGGACGTCTGGGAACACACCAAGCAGGTGGTTCGCCAGTCGGTGCCAAAACCGGCGGTGCGCTGGGCGGCGTTGCTGCACGACATCGGCAAGGTGCCGACCCGGGTCATGCTGCCCGACGGGCGCGTCACCTTTCACCGCCACGCCGAGGTGGGAGCGCGCATGTTCGACACCGTGGCCAAGCGCCTGGGCTTTGAACGGCCCGAGCGAGCCAAGGTGCGCTTTCTGATCCTGCACCACCTGCGCGCCAACGCCTACGAGGCGAGCTGGACCGACGCGGCCGTCCGGCGTTTCGACCACGAGATGGGCGAGCACCTAGATGACCTGCTGGATCTGTCGCGCGCCGACGTGACGTCGCGCCGCCCGGGGCGCCGGCAGGAGGCGGTGGCCAACATCCACGCGCTGAAGGAACGGATCCTGATCATTCGCGACCTGGACGCGCGCGTGCCGCCGCTGCCGCCCGGCCTGGGCAACGCCATCATGCAGGCGTTCGCGCTGCCTCCGTCGCGCCGGATCGGTGATCTGCGCAAGCAGTGCGAGGACGCCGTCGAGCGCGGCGAGCTGGAAGAGCGGCGCGACGCGGACTACTACGTCGATTTTTTGCGCCGCAGCGGCGTCACCGGCTGACGGGGCGGCAGGCCGCTGAAGTCGACGAACAGCTTGCGTCCGGTCGGCTGACAGGTCGGGCAAAAGCAGGCGTCGCCGTCCCCCACGCGCACGGCGCGCAGGGTGGTGCCGCAGCGGGGGCACGGTTTGCCGTCACGGCCACGCACCGCCAGAAAATCGCGCACCTTGACGTCGATCGGCTCGGCGCGACGGGCGATCTCGTCGATGGCGTTGCGGAGCACGGTGGGGATGGCGGCGTGAAGGGCATCTCGCTCGGCGGGGCCCAGCTTGTGGCAGAAGGTCTTGGGGTGGATGCGCGCGGCGAAGAGGATCTCGTCGGCGTAGGCGTTGCCGATCGAGGCCAGGGCCCGCTTGTCCATCAGGAACATGCGCGCCTGATCGCGGCGCCTGGCGATGAGGCGCTCGAATTCCTGGCGCGTGAACGCCGGCGACAGGACGTCGATCCCCAGCTGGCCGTAGACCGGGATCTGTTTTTCGTCGGCGGCGCGGGTCACGTACACCTTGCCCATGCGCTTGTCGTCGATGTAGTGGAGCTCCAGTTCACCACCCTCCAGCTGCACGGCCAGCCCCAGCGCGCGCGGATCGCGCGGCGGTGGGGCCAGCAGGCGATAACGGCCGACCAGCATGGCGTTGATGACCAGGACCATCTCGTCGTCGAGCGCAAAGCGCATGAAGTGGCCGCGGCGCGAGACGTCGGTGAAGGTTCGGCCCACCAGCAGGCCGGGGAACGGTTCGGGCACCATCACGCGCAGCACCAGCGGGTCGCCGGTGCGGGCGGCGGCGATGCGTCGACCCACCAGCGCGGGGCGCAGCACGGATTCGACGTGGGCCAGATCGGGAAGCTCGGGCATCGGTCCCGTCCAACTCTGGCATTCAAATCAGGTCCGGTCCAAACTGACCGTATGCCGTTGCCAGCGATGGTTTTCGTCGGCCTGACCTTGGTCGGGTCCATCGTTTTTTTGGGTTACCAGATCAAGACCTTGCGCCGTCGAAAACGAAACATTCGCCACTGGGAGCGCGACGAGCCTCTCGAGGGCGCCAACGACTGGGATTGACCGCTCGCTTCGCTCGCTCGCGAAAGGGGCCTGCTGGCCCCTCTCGCGGGCTCTCCCCGATGCGACGAGAGCCGGAGGCGGATCCTGCTAGGCACGCCATCTCTCCGGCGGGCAGAGCCCGCCTTCGATCCGTTGGGATCAATGGTTGAGGTGGTAGAGGAGGACGGCGCCGGCGGTGGCGACGTTCAGGGAGTCGGCGGCGGGGGACATGGGGATCGAGACCTGCTGATCGGCGAGGGCCAGGACGGATTCGGAGAGGCCGGGGCCTTCGGTGCCCAGGAGGAGGGCCAGTTTTTCGGGGCGGCGGTAGGTGGGCAGGGGGACGGCGGTCGGGCGGGGCGTGGCGGCGACCAGGGTGAAACCGGCGGTGCGCAGGGTGAGGAGGTCGTCGGGCCAGTGGGTGAAGCGGACGATGGGGAGGAGGAAGACGCTGCCGATGGAGACGCGGATGGCTTTTCGGTAGAAGAGATCGGCGCAGGCCGGGCTGAGGCAGAGGACGTCGGCGCCCAGGGCGGCGGCGTTGCGGACAATGGCGCCGAGATTGTCTGCGTCGACCAGGTCCTCGAGGACCACCAGCGTGCGCGCGTCGGGCGGGATGGTCGCGTTCTCGGGGCGCTGGCCGACGGCCAGACAGCCGCGGTGGACGTGAAAGCCGGCGATGGCATCCATGATCGGTTGGGCGGCGACGTAGATGGGAAAGGGAGCGTCGCCCCGCACGGCCGATGCAGCCAGCGCGTCGGCCAGCGTGCCAAGGCGGGTCGGCGTGGCCAGCACCGAGTGCACGCGCAGGCGGCTTTCCAGCAGGCGGCGCACCACACGCTCGCTCTCGGCGATGAACCGCCCGCTCTCGGCGTTGAGCTGCCGTTCCTTGAGATGGCGATAGTCCGCCAGGCGCGGATCGTCGACGTCGCTGATCGGAATGGGGAGGGAGACCGGAGGAAGAGGGACCATGAGCAATGGTCATGTTAGAAGAGCGCAGGAGATGGCGGCTATGCAATCGTGGCGCTGG
>DATLVT010000341.1:0-2390 GCA_035577105.1 Polyangia bacterium | reverse complement strand
GCGCCGCCGCGCCCTCGGCCAGGATGTCATAGCTGTCGCCGCTTTTCGCGAAGCAGCCGAACATCTCGACCATCTGCACGGGCGTGTCAACCGTGGAAGCGTCCGGGGCATCTGCCGTGTCCAGCTGGCCGCCGCCACCCTGATCGTCTTCCGTTTCCGCTGGCGAGAACCCATCCGCCACATCACCGGAGTCCCCGCCAGCACCGTCATTGGCCCTCGACGGCGACCCACTCTTGCATCCCATGGTCATCGCCAGCGACACCATCACCGTCGCCACACCCCAGATTCGCCGGTGGTCCCTGTTGATCATGGACGGCATCTTCGCCGTTGGTCGGGTGCCGCGCCAGAAACACGCCTCGGAACCTTTTGCATTTCGCGAGTGCCGCGGCACGCGACGTGGCGCTCACGGCTCTACATAGCGCCAGAGGCCAGTGGCCCACATTGAGCCGACGAAGACGTCATGGGTGCCGTCGGAGGTCACGGCCATGCTGTTCGGGCCCCAGACCAGTCCGTCCGGCAGTGTCGGCGCTTTCACCCAGTCGGTTCCCGGTTGTGCCGCGGTCTGAAACTGCGGCCCTCCCTCCTTGAGACCGCACCCGGCGCAGGCCCAACCCCACATGGCGTAGACGTTCTTCGCCGAGCCCCAGACGATGGCCGCGTTGCCCATGGCCACCCGTGTCCAGGTCGCGCCCAGATCCGCGCTGCGATACACGCCATCGCCGGCGGCGGCCTGCCCGCCCGCGATGAACAGCGTCCGGCTGGCCTGGTAAAGCTGCGAGCCGCCGTGCGGGTGCTGCAGGCCTTCTATGCCCTTCGGCTTGATCCAGCTGGCGCCACCGTCGCTTGTCATCACCGCCGAGCCGCCGTTCTGGGCGATGGCGAACCAGGTCTTGCGCGTCGTCGCGGCCGCGCCGGTGTCGACGAAGAACGGGAACCACGAGATGCCGCCCGCGGGCCAGCCGGTGCCCGACGCCAGTCTCCAGGTCTCGCCACCGTCCGTGGACTCCGCGATCCGGTCGGCCTCGTGAAAGCCGGTGATGAGGTGCGTGGCATCGTTCGGATCGACGACGATCGAATAAAAGCTGACGTCGATCTTCTCCGGCAGCGTGCCCGTCAACTGGAAGGTGAGCCCGCCGTCCGTGGATTTGAAGACCTTCTTGTCGCCGGCGACGTTGGCCACCCACACGGTCGGGGGCGTCGTCCCCGCCACCGCCAGGACATGACCAAGCGCCAGGCTGGGCGGGTTGGGCTTGCTGTCCAGCATCGCCCAGGTCTTTCCGTAATCGATGGACTTCCAGAGCGAGCCATAGCCTCCCACGTACAGATCGCTCGGGCGCGCCGGATCAACGACGATGTTGCCGACGCCGAAACCGCCCGGACCGGTGAACAGTGACGCCGGCATCTGCGCCGAGGTCACGTTCTCCCAGACGCCCGGCGTGCGCGTCGCCGGCTTCAGCACGACGTCGGGCTTGCCGCCGCCGCCGTCGGCGGGCCCCGCGGCGCCGTCCGCGCTGGCCTGGCCGCCCCCGCAGGCCGTCAGAAAAGCCATACAGAGACAGACAGCAACGAGCGGTCTGGACATCTGTCGATTGTAAACGGAAAGCTGATCAGGCGGGACCAGTCAGCGGCGGCGAATGCCCGCGCGGGCGCCATCTTTCCCTGCTCGACCAGCGGCGCGAATCGCTGGACGAGCGGTGATCGTTGCGGTGATCCCGGCAGGCGGCCTTTTGAGTTTCTTTCGCGGCACAGTCTTCAGGGAAGTCCTCGATCAGCCGAGGGAGGGCGCCTGGCGGCTGTCATCTCGACAGGACCGCAAGATTACCCAATGAAATCTATCGAAGGGACTTGAATGAATAAGACACACGCGCTTTTCCTGGCCTCCCTCCTCGCCGGCTGTGGCAGCAGCACCAGCAACAATCCGCCTCCCGCGCCCGAGACGAACTCCGTCATGGTGACCGCCGCGGCGGGTGGCACGGTGGCCGCCGGTGGCGGATCACTCGCCATTCCCGGTGGCTCGCTCTCGGCCGATACGATGGTGACGGTCAGCAGCGCCGCGCCCGCCGCGGGTACGCCCGACATCGCGACGATCAAGGGCAAGGTTTACGACTTCGGTCCCAGTGGCACGACGTTCAGCACGCCCGCGACCCTGACCTTGCCAGCCCCTGGCGCCAACCCGCCGACCGGACAGAAGGCCGTCATCTCCACGCTCTCCGAGGGTGAGACGGCGTGGACCGATCTGCCGACCACCGTCGCTGGAGGAATGCTGACGGCGCCCGTGGCGCACTTCTCCGGCTTCAGCGTCCGCTGGGTCGTCGTGGGCGGCGCGAACGTCGACTGTGCGGCCGCGAAGGCGCCCTGCGGCGGTTCCCTGGTCGGCAACTGGACGTTCG
>DATLVT010000340.1:0-2401 GCA_035577105.1 Polyangia bacterium | reverse complement strand
CTCCGGGCGCACGGCACCGTCGATGCCCACCGCCTGGCCAGCGCCGACGCGGTGATCGCCCTGGCCATCCCCCGTCAACCGCTGGCCGGACAGGAATGGGGACCGTTCGGCATCGACGCCACGGCCCACCCCGGCACGTCGCCCACGTTGAACGCGCTGCTGGCCATCCCGGGTCTGGAACTGGCTGCCCGCACGCTCGAGAGAAACAGCGCCGGCAGCACCGCGGCGGCGCCGGCGTCGTCAATCGACGGCCGGCTGACGGTGGCTGACCTCAGCCTCACCGGGCGGGCCCTTCAGGCGCTGTCCGGGAAGGCGGCGCCCAAGCTGGCCGGTCACGGCGCGCTGACCTTTGCCCTGGCTCAGCCGGCCGGGGCCGCGCTCGCTCCCCCGGTCGCCGCACAGCTCGAGGGCTTCTTCGACAGCCTCGATCTGGGCAGCAACACCATCGCACGCCTCAAGATCGAGGGACAGGCGGCGCCGCTGTCCGGCCTGCCCCGTCGCGCCGAGCTGGCGGTGACGGCGGCGTCGATCACCGCGGGTACGACGGCGCTGGGCGCCCTGACCCTTTCCTTCAAGCTGCGCGACCAGGACGTCGCCGCTGACTTCTCGATGGCCTCCCCGGCGCGCCTTGACGTCAAGGCAGCGGGGCGCGTTGACCACGACCGGCACGGTGGCGCGCTGGACACCCTGATCATCGCCTTCCCCGGCGATCGCTGGACGTCGCAAGGAACGGCGCTCCTGCGCTTTGAAAACGCGGCGCTGTCCGTGACCAACTTCCGGCTGGCCTCCGGTCAGCAGCTCCTGGCCATCGACGCTTCCAAGCACGCCGAGGAGATCGCCGGCCACCTGGCGCTGACCGGGTTCCGCCTGGATCACCTGCCCGCGGCGCTGGTTGATCCCGCTTTTCACCTGGAAGGACAGGTCGACGCCGACATCAAGGCCAGCGGGCGCACCGACGCGCCCCAGGTGGACGCCAAGGTCGCCCTGAAGCAAGCCCGCTATCAGGGCTTTTCGAAGATCGACGCCACGCTGGTGGCGGCGCTGCACGATCAACAGGTCGACGGCACCGCCACCGTCGAGGCGCCGTTCGTGCGAGCGCATGCGGCGGTCAACGCGTCGACCGAAGCGCCGGCGCCCGGCGCGCCGATCAATGTGCGTCTGGACGTCAGGCGCCTGGACGTCTCCCAGGTCCTGCGCGCGGCGCACAAGGACCCGCTGGGCGACGGCCGGGTAAACCTCAAGCTTCACTTGAAGGGGAGCGCCGATCAGCCTGATCTGGACCTGCTTGTTGATGGTCTTGATCTTTCGGTGAGCCGCCCCGCCAAGGCGGCCCAGGAAGCAAGCCAGGAGCCCGCCAAGGACGGACCGATCGACGTTGGCCAGGCCCGCGTCCACCTGACCTACGCCCATCGCGCCGCCCGGCTGAACCTCGATTTTCGGTCGTCCCACGGCGGCACACTGCTGGCGGATGCGACGGCCCACGTCGACCTCTCCTATCCGCACCTCACGCAGGAGCGCCTGGTGGTCGCCAAGATTCCCGTCCGTGGCAAGGTGGTGGCCCGCAACCTGGACGTGGCGTGGATTGCCCGCTTCAACCCGCGCGTGGAATCACTGGGTGGTCAGGTCACCGCCGACGCGCGCCTGGCGGGAACCGTCGGTGATCCCCAGTTCGTCGGCGACGTCCGCTGGAAGAACGGCCAGGTGGTGACCACCGGTCCGGCGTCCGCTGCCGCCGCCCCTGCGGCCGGGCCCGCCGGTCGCCGCCAGGCGGCTGGTCGTCCGTCTTCGTCAGCCCGCTGAGCCGGGACCGACAGCGCCGCGGCGGGGGGCGTGACCGCGATCCTCGGTATGGCCCGTGCTGCGAAAGACGAGGTCCAGCTTCAACCCGAGATGCTCGACGGTCTCAAAGCTGGGCAGCCCGGTGGTCGGCAGCCCTTCCCGCTTCTGGAATTCGCGGAGCGCCTGGTGCGTGTCGCTGTCAAACCGGCCGGTCACCTGCGCCGGTTTCAGCAGGCCCTTGGCGCGCAGCCGTTCCTGGATCAGTCGTTCCGCCCCGTCGTGCATCAGGCCCTGCGGCGTGCTGGCCACGGGAACGCCGGTCTCGGCGGCCACCTCGTGGTCCGGCTTGGTCGGCGGGACCGCGGCGGGCGGCGGTGGCGTGGCGTGGGTGTGCACGCAACCGGCGACGGCCGCCGCCATCACGATGGGACCCAGGGCGGAGAACCTTCGCGTCAGTCGAATCATTGGTGCACCTCGGCGGGCGGAGGCAGGTGGGCATAGCCAGAGGTCAGCCCCTCGACGAAGGCGTTGCGAAGGACACCGAAGATGGTCGGCCACAGCTGGACGTCCGGGCCGTTCAACGTTCCCTTTATCGGGATGACCGTGGCGACCGCGTTGCGCG
>DATLVT010000339.1:0-13926 GCA_035577105.1 Polyangia bacterium | reverse complement strand
CGGTAGAAGAGCGGCATGAAGCCCACGCTGCCGCTGCTCTGATCGGGGGAGCGGGTGTACCAGGCCAGCGGCAACAGGCCCAGCGTCCGTTCCTTGCCGTGCGCCGCCCAGAAGAACGGGCCGGCCAGGCTCCAGGTGCTGTCCTCCTTGGCGTTGGCGAAGTGCCAGTAGATCGGCAGCAGCACGGTGTGGCTGAGATCCTTCTCGTGCCCCGACCACCACAGCGGGAACAGCACCGTGGTGTGGCGCACCTCCTGCTCGCGTGAGTGGTAGAAAATGAGGCCGGCCCACACCTTCGCCGTGTCGTCGCTGAAGCCGCGCCGCCGGTAAAGGAGCAAGGGCGGCACGACGGTGATGCTGCGCTGGTCGTTCTTGGCGTAGAACCACAGCGGCGCCACGCCGGTGTCGTAAAGGCCGGGCGCCGTCCGCCGGTACCAGGTGGCGACCACGGTGGTGCCGAAGCCGTCGCCGCCCGAGTGCCAGAACAGCGGCAGCAACGTGTCGACGTGATATCCGTCCGTCCGTCGCTGGTGGAAGAACGACGGGAAGATATAGGTGTCTTTTTCGCTCTGGTCCTCGTGGTGACCGAACAGCGGGAACAGCACCTGGCTGCTGCGCCCCGGGCCGTCGATCTGGAACCACAGGCCGAACTGGCGCGTGCGCTCGCTGGTCTCCAGCTTGGTGACGTCGGCGTACAGAGGGAACAGCGCCTTGGCCGCCATCTGATCGTTCTTGAACCAGAACAGCGGCCCCACGAAACCGGCGGAGCGCGTGGCGGTCTTCACCGACCCGCCCAGCGGCGTGATGAACAGCTGCGTCCCGGCGTCGCGCCGGTAGTGCACCAGCGGGAACAGCGTGAAGCTGGTCTCGTCGCTGCCGCCGGGGCGGGCGCCGCGCCGGTAGTGAAACAGCGGGAACAGCGCGTCGGTGGTCTCGCCGCCGTGGCGCCGGTGCAGGTACGTCGCCACCACAGTGGTCGATCTGTCGATGGTGGTGTCGGAGAAATGCCAGATCAACGGCACCAGCGCGAAGTGCGAGCGGGGGCCGCCGCCGCCCGCGAACAGAAGCGGGATGACCGGACCGACGCCCACGCTCCAGCCGTCGCGGCCGCTGTGAAAGAACCCCAGCGGCGTGACCGTGGTGGACCAGCCCTGGCGCTCGCTGGAGAATCGCCAGAACAGCGGGAACTGCACGGCGTACCCCTCGCCGTCGCTGTGGCCAAAGAAGGTGAGCAGCGGGAAGAGCGCCGACTGCCGGCCGTGGCGATCGGCGTGCGTGTAGAACAGGGGCAGGGCGACGGTGGTGCCGCCGTCGCGGTGGCCAAAGTGCCACAGCAGCGGGAAGACCACGGCGTGGCTGTCGTCGCCGCGCCGGCCAAAGTAGGCCAGCGGGATGAGGCCGCCGCTCCAGCCGCCGTCGCGGAAGGAGCGCCCATAGAACCACAGCGGGAAGACGCCACCCATGAAGGTGGTGTCCTGGGGACCGGCCCGGTGGAAGAAGAACGGAAAGCCCATGGTGGCGGTGGCGCCGGTGGGGGCGTCGCGCATCCGCCAGAACAGCGGGAACAGCACCGACGTCGAGCCCTGGGCGTCATCGCGCAGATAAAGAAGAATGCCCAGCAGCCTGGTCGTCGAATCGGCGACGTGGTTGTGGTGACGGACGAAGAGCGGCGTGACGATCTGGAAGTCGGACTCCGGGTCACTGTGCGTGACGATGCCCGGCAGCACGGCCAGCGTTTTCGACCGGGCGTCGTCGTTGCGGCGGTAGCCGCCGATCAGCGACACCCAGGTCTCCTTGCGACCGTGCGCCGATGACCTCCAGTAAAAGATCGGCAGCAGGGTGTGGAACGCCTCGCCGGACCTGGGATCGCCGCCGCTCCACCACAGCGGGAACACGGCGTTCATGGTCCAGGTGTCGCGCCGGGCGTGAATGAACGGGATGACCAGCGTGGTGGACGCGTTCGCCGTCGAGAAGCTCCAGACCAGGGGGAAGAAGATGGTGTCGCTGGCGTCGTTCTCGCGGAAATGCCACAGCAGCGGAAAGCCCACCGTCGAGCTGCTCTTTGGCCCGCGGAAGCTCCAGAACAGCGGGAAGACGACGTCGTAGGCGGTCCTGGCGGTTTCGTTGTGACCGTACCAGTACAGCCAGAACAGCGCGCCAGTGGTCTCTTTCCCCTCGTGGGTGCGATAGCCCAGCCAGGTGAAGAACGAGCCGCCGGTCTTGTGCGAGTTCCGGTAGAAGAAGGGGATCGACAGCGTGGTGGCGTTGTCCTGGTGCCGCCAGTAGAACGTCAGCGGAACGGCGTAGGTGAAGGCGTGGTCGTTGTCGCGGCTGGAGACAAACAGCGGGAAGGCGAGATCAAACGAGCCTCGCTGCGGCGACCGGCGCCACCAGTACAGAAAAGCCGCGGCGCCGAACGAGCTGCCCTGGGTCGGATCCTTGACCGCCCAGGTTCCCAGGATCGGCACGGCCCAGCCGTACCTTGACGAGCCATAGAACAGCGGCCAGATGGCGAACGATCGCGCGCCCGGCTCCGACGTCCACGAGACCGGGAGGCCGGGGACGATGACGGTGGTGCTCTGCTGGTGGGCGTAGTCGTTGAAGCGCCAGTAGAACGGCGCCACGATCCGGGCTTCGGTGGTGGGGCTCCAGGTGTGCCAGTAAAAAGGCACCAGGACCCGAAACCCCGACGAGCCCCGCTTGGACCAGTAGAGGCCGAAGAACTCCTGGAAGCCGCCGTCGCGGTAGTAGAGATAGAGAATGTTCGTACGCTGCGGGATGGCCTGACAGAACCCGTCCTCGCAGATACGGTCGCTGGCGCACTCCTCGTCGCGGGCGCAAAACTGCGGCTGGCCGGCCGGCGCGGGAGGCGCCTTGGTCGCCGCCGCCGGAAGCGGCGCGCCCGTGTTGGTGGTGCCGCCGGTGGCGCCGCCGTTCGTCTGGGCCAGTCGAAACGGTGTCGCGACGCCTGCCGCGCCGGTTCCCGCGCCGCCGCCCGCGGGACGAAACGGATCCAGGCCGGCGGCGCGCGCCGTCGCGCCGCCCGCGGCCACCAGCGCCGCCGCGCCGATTATCGTTGCGCCCAGTCGCCGCCAGGCGACGCCCCGCGCCCTCATTGCGGGGGGAGCATCTTCCACTCGCCGTTCTCTTTCACGAACGCGATCTCACCCGTGTCGCTGTCGTCGCCCTTCTGTCGCTGCACTTTCAGCGAGGCGGTCTCGCCCTTGATCGACGAACCCTTGATCTGGAACTTGGTCCCCTCGACCTCTTTCTGCATCTTCTTGACGCCCTCGGCCTGCTGCGCCCCGCCCAGGCCCATCTGGGTGGCCAGCATCCCCTGGTACATCAGCGCATAGCAGTCGATGACCCGATCCACGGCCCCCTCGGTCAGCGCCTTGCGCCAGCGTTCGAAGGTCTTCTCGGGGGTCGAGAACTCGGGCCGGGCCGGCGGCAGCTGGAAAGAGACGCTGCGGATCTTCTCCTTGGGCAGCTTGACCGTCTGGCCGTTCGCCTCGACGGTGTAGACGCCGTCGTAATAGTGGATGATCTTGGCGTTCATCTTCGTCTTGTCGACGAGCTCGATCACCTCGGCCCGCGCGCTGCCGGCGATCACCAGCACGCAGAACGCGACGGCGACAGCGACCGCGCAGGCCAGCCAGGTTGTGGCGGTATCCTGACGACGATAAGGAAAGGGCATAAAACAGAGTCCTCCGAGCGCGTTAGATCCGGTTGGCCTACGCCGAGATGCCCGGCGCCGGAAATCTTTTGGTCACTTCCAGCACCTCGCCGCGCACCTTGGCGGCGTTCTCGTCGCTGGGGTCGCTGATGACGCGATCGATCCAGCCCGCGATCAGCTTCATCTCCGGCTGGCGCATGCCGCGGCTGGTGACCGACGGTGAGCCCAGGCGGATACCCGACGGGTCGAACGGTTTGCGCGTGTCGTAGGGGACCGAGTTGTAGTTCAGCTCGATGCCGGCCTTGTCCAGCGCCTTGGCGGCGATCTTGCCTGGGACGTTCTTGTTCGACAGATCCACCAGGATGAGGTGGTTGTCGGTCCCGCCCGACACGACCTGGTAGTCGCGGGCCACCAGCTCGTCGGCAATCACCTTGGCGTTGGCGACCACCTGCTGCGCGTAGTCGCGGAAGGAGGGGAGGGCCGCTTCCTTCAGGGCCACGGCCAGCGCGGCGGTGTTGTGCACGTGCGGTCCGCCCTGCAGACCGGGGAAGACGGCGCGGTCGATGGCGGTGGCGTGCTCGGCGGTCGTCAGGATCATGCCGCCGCGCGGTCCGCGCAGCGTCTTGTGCGTGGTGGTGGTGACGACGTCGGCGTGGCCGACGGGGGTGGGGTGCGCGCCGCCGGCGATGAGGCCGGCGATGTGGGCGATATCCGCGGCAAAGCGGGCGCCCACCTCCTTGGCGATCGACGCCATGGCCGGGAAGTCCCAGATGCGCGAGTAGGCCGTGCCGCCCGCCCAGATGAGGGCCGGCTTTTCACGCCTGGCCAGGTCGCGAACCTCGTCGTAATCGATCCGCCCGGTGTCCTTGCGCACGCCGTACTGAACCGACCCGAAGTAGCGGCCGGTGATCGACACGTTCCAGCCGTGGGTCAGGTGTCCACCCATGGGCAGGGCCAGCCCCATCACCTTGTCGCCCGGCTTCAGGAAGGCCAGGTAGACGGCCAGGTTGGCCGGCGAGCCCGAGTACGGTTGCACGTTGGCGTGGGCCGCCCCGAACAGCGCCTTGGCCCGCTTGATGGTCAGCTCCTCCAGCGGGTCGACCAGCTGCTGCCCCTCGTAATAGCGCTTGCCCGGATAGCCCTCGCTGTACTTGTTGGTGAAGACCGAGGACGACGCCTCCAGCACCGCCTTGGAGACGTAATTCTCCGACGGAATCAGGCGGATGGTCTCTTCCTGGCGGCGCTCTTCTGCCCGGCAGAGCTCATAGGTTTCGGGGTCGCTGGCCTTCAGTGCCTCGCCAATCATGGTGCGCAAGCTAGTCTCCCGGATTCTGTGAGTCAACGCCGATCATCGCTGCGAAAGGATTGCGGAAACCCGCCTGATTGCTATCTTGGGGCAGCCGTTCGGACGGACCGTCGTCGGACGCAACTTGACGTTTATTCTGAGAAAAGAGATTTAACTGTCTGCGCTTCTTCTCCTGCGTGTTCGAACGTAGCGCAGATCACACTGTGGACTGACTGACAACACATGAAGAAATCCCTCCGCGGCGCGATCATCGGTTACGGCTTCATCATGGAGAAGGGGCACGCCGCCGGTTACCGGCAACGGGCCGTGTCGGCGGGCGGCGACAACCAGTCGGACGTTCAGATCGTCGCTGTCGCCGATGTGTCACCGGCCCGTCGCGCGCTGGCCGCGCAGCAGCTGCCGGGGGTGCGCGTCTACGCTGACCACGCGTCGCTGTTGCAGGCCGAGCGCGACCTGGATTTCGCCGACGTCGCCACGCCGCCCAGCGAACACGCCACGGTGGCGCACGCCGCCCTGGACGCCGGCCTGCACGTGCTGTGTGAAAAGCCGCTGGCCACCACCGTCGACGAGGCGCGGTCGATGTTGCGGCACGCGCTGAAGGCGAACCGGGTGATCTTCCCCTGTCACAACTACAAACACGCCCCGGTGATCAAGGCGGTGCGGCGGATCTTGGAAGCGGAGCGCATCGGCAAGGTTCACCTGGTGACCTTGCAGACCTTTCGCAACACGCACGCCAAGGGGATCGGCGACTGGCGCCCGGACTGGCGGCGCGAGCGGCGTTACTCGGGCGGTGGTATTGCCATGGACCACGGCAGCCACACGTTTTACCTGGCGTTCGAATGGCTGCGCGGTTACCCGACGGCCATCAGCGCGCGCATGGCTACCATGGGATCATTCGACACAGAGGATGACTTCACCTGCAGCTTGAAGTTCCCCACCGGGTTCGCCTCGGCGCACCTCAGCTGGACGGCGGGCGTGCGCAAGGTGCTGTACACGCTGCACGGCGATCGCGGCGCCGTGCGGGTCGAGGACGACAACATCGAAGTGGCCACCCAGGTCGCCGACGCCGAATCGGTCCGCGGCGCGCCCACGCGCTGGACCTTCGAGAACGAGAAGATCCCCTCTGACTGGATGGACTCCAGCCACGTCACCTGGTTCAACTCCCTGTTCGACGATTTCAAGGGCGCCATCGCCCGCCG
Organism: Polyangia bacterium; assembly: GCA_035577105.1. GTDB lineage: Bacteria > Myxococcota_A > Polyangia > Fen-1088 > Fen-1088 > DATKEU01. The sequence goes on along the minus strand of DATLVT010000339.1, from coordinate 7,745 downwards.
CGATTACGTCGGCAAGGAAGCGCGCGAATCGTTCCTGTGCGTGCAACTGATCACCACCGCTTATGCGTCGGCGCGCGATGGTTCGCGCGAGCTGCCGCTGGGTGGTCCGCGATCCCTGGAAGGTCACGACATCGGCGACATGGTCGAGCGCCGGCAGGTGACGAGCCCATCCGCATGAAAGACCTCTACTTCTCCTTCTTCATCCTGGGGCTGGCCGTCGTCCTCATCAGCAGCTATCTGGTTCGCTTCATGATGCGGGGCCGGGCCCGGCACGCCCGCACCGACGCCGACGGCGGCAGCGTGTTCTTGAACAAGGCGTCGATGGAGTTCGGGTACTGGATCCTGGGCCCCACCATCGACTGGCTGGCGGCGCTGCGGGTGACGCCCAACCAGATCACGGCGCTGTCGCTGATTCCGGCCACCATCGCCGGCGTGGCGGCGGGGTTCGGCTGGTTCGGCCTGGCCTGCGTGATGGCCACGTCGGCCGCCTATGGCGACATCCTGGACGGCCTGCTGGCGCGCAAGCTGGGGACGTCGTCGGACGCCGGCGAGGTGCTGGACGCCGCTGTCGATCGTTACGGCGAATTCGTGTTCCTGGGCGGCGTGGCCGTTTATTACCGCACCCACTGGATGGTCGAGGTGCTGACCCTGATCGCCATCTTCGGCTCGTTCATGATCAGCTACACCACGGCCAAGGCCGAGGCGATGAGCGTCAAGCCGCCGCGCGGGTCGATGCGCCGCGCGGAGCGCACGGTCTATCTGCTGGTGGGCGCCGGCGTGACGCCGGTGTGGAAGATCTTCTTCGACAACTCGCCATCGCACCTGCTGCACGAGCTGCCCATCATCCTGGCGTTGACCTTCGTCGGCCTCGTCTCGAACGTGTCGGTTTTCCAGCGCTGCGCGCTGATCATGCAGGCGTTGCGCGAGCGTGTGACGACGACCCCGACGACCCCGGCCGATTCAGAGCCACCGGCGGACGGCATCATTTCGGCGCCCAAAGACCACGCCGGTTCGCTGTAGGCTGCTAGGCTGCGTCTCCGCCTGCCCAAATGAATCCGCTTAACCCGTCGCAGCCGAAAGATCAGAAGGCGGTCGTTCATACGGCCATCCCCGGCCCCAAGAGCGCCGCCCTGCGCGCGCGCGAGGACGCCCACATGGCGCCCGGCATGCAGGGGTACGCCGTGATGGCCGGCGTGGTCATCGACGAGGCGCGGGGCAGCGCCGTGACCGACGTCGACGGCAACACGTTCATCGACTTCATCGGCGGCATCAACGTGAACGCCTTGGGCCATTCGCACCCGGTCTTCGTCGAGGCCCTGCAAAAGCAGGTGGCCCGGGCCTCCGTGGGGTCGTTCACCTCCGAGGCGCGCGTCGAGCTGGCCGAGCGCGTGGCGGCGCGTGCGCCGGCGCCCGGCGTGCACCGGCTGCAGCTTTACTCCAGCGGCGCCGAGGCGGTGGAGAGCGCGTTGCGCCTGGCCAAGTGCCACACCGGCAAGTACGAGTTCGTCAGCTTCTGGGGCGGCTTTCACGGCAAGACCCTGGGCGCGCTGTCGCTGATGGGGTCGACGTTCAAGGACCGCCTGGGTCCCATGGCGCCCGGGTCGCACCAGGTGCCTTACGCCGACTGCTATCGCTGTCCCATCGGGCTGCAGTACCCCAGCTGCGGCATCGCCTGCGCCGACGTGGCCCGCAAGCAGGTCAAGCTGCAGTCGGCCGGCGCCGTGGCCGCCGTGATCGTCGAGCCGATGCAGGGGACGGCCGGCAACGTGGTACCGCCGCCGGAGTTCCTGCCGGCGGTGCGCTCCATCGCCGACGAGATCGGCGCCTTGCTGATCGCCGACGAGATGATCACCGGGTTCGGGCGCACCGGGCGTTACTGGGGCGTCGACCACACCGGCGTCAAACCCGACATCGTCACCATCGGGAAAGCCTTCGGTGGCGGGTTTCCGCTGACCGGCATTCTGACCACCGACGCCATCGCCCAGGCCAAGCCGTGGGGCAACCCGTCGGGCTCGTCATCCAGCTATGGCGGCAATCCGCTGGGCGCGGCGGCGGGGGCCACGGCGCTGCGGATCATCGACGAGGAGCGCCTGACGGAGAACGCCGCCACCGTCGGCGGTGTCATGCTGCGCGAGCTGGAAGCCTTGCCCGAGCAGTATCCGCTCGTCGGGTTCGTGCAGGGGGCCGGCCTGTTCCTGCGCATCGAGCTGGTCAAGGATCGCAAGAGCAAGGAGCCGCTCCCCCGGCGCGTGACGGAGCGGATCTTCATGGAGTGCGTGCGCCGCGGCCTTCTGACCATGGCGTACAGCGCCAGCTTTCGCCTGCAGCCGGCGCTGACCATCGACGAGGCCACCGCGCGCAACGGGATCGCCATCCTGCGCGAGGTGTTCGACCTGGTCCTGCGCGAGAAGCTTTGGACGGCGTAGACGCGCCGCCGACGGCGGCGACGTCGTCGACCGCTCGGCAACGGCTGGCCCACGTCCTGGCGGTCTGGTTCGGGTGCGGCCACGTTCCCATCGCGCCCGGGACGGCCGGCACCGTGGGGGCCATCCCGCTGTATCTGCTGTTGCGGCCGCACGGGCCGCTGGCGGTGTTCGGGGCGGCGGTCATCGTCACCATCGTCGGCATCTGGGCCTCGGGCATCGTCGAGCGGCGCCTGGGCACGAAGGATCCCCAGATCGTCTGCATCGACGAGGTGGCCGGCGTCCTGCTGACCTGGGTGGCGGCGCCGTCGACGTGGAGGGGGCTGCTGGTGGGGTTCGTCCTGTTTCGCCTTTTCGACCAGTGGAAGCCCTGGCCGGCCCGCCGCGCCGAGCGCCTGGGTGGCGGCGCGGGCGTGATGCTTGACGACGTGGTGGCGGGCGCCTGGGGCGCGGCGGTGCTGCTGGGCGTGCGGCGCCTGGGCTGGCTCTAGGTGGCGATGTCCGAGCCTGCCGAGAATCCCGTGGTCGGCTGGCGTCGCTTCGCGCGCTTCTCGCGCAGCACCCTGACGTCGCTCTTCACGACGGCGCTGGATTTCCTGACGCTGGTGACGGCCGTGCAGGTCTTCGGCGTCAACTACGTGCTGGCCACCTGGCTGGGCACGGTGGTCGGATCGCTATCGAACTTCGCCATCAACCGAAAATGGGCCTTCGGCGATTCACAGCGGCGCTCGCACAACCAGTTCATACGCTTCGTGCTGGTGCAGGTGGGCTCCTCGGCGTTGAACACCCTGGGCGTCTGGCTGCTGACGCGGTTCGCGGGCATCCCTTACCAGATCTCGAAGTTGATCGTGGCCGCCGCCGTCGGCGTCGGGTGGAACTACCCGATGAACCACTTCTTCGTGTTTGCTACAACCCAGCCGCGGCCGCGCGCTTGATCCCCAGCTTGGCGCCGATCTTGTTGCCCAGCTGAACCAGCATGTCGCGCGCCTCGACCCCGGCCACGTGAGCGCGGTTCGAATAGGGGAGCGACGTGTTCAGCACGCAGTCGACGCCGCAGTTGGACTCGCAGCCCTTCTTGCCGCGGTTGCCGGCCAGCGTCTCGCGCGACACCTGGTGGAACTTCATCTGCGGCGGGACGTGGTAACAGAAATGAAAATCGCCCTCGGGCGATACGTAGAAACACTTGCTGCCCGCCTGGCAGGTCCAGTCCATCGGCTTGCCCTGCAGGGCCCGCTCGTAATAGTCGATGAGGTAATAAAAGCTGGAGATGGGGCGCCCGGCCAGCTTCTGTTCCTTCAGCCAGCGCACCTTCTGCAGATAGGCTCGGTTGTTCAGGCTGGGGGTCAGCCGGCCGCGGTTGTGCACCACGGAGAAATTCACCGGCACGCCCAGGCCCATGCAGAACTCGGCGACCTCTTGCACCTCGTCGACGGTCTGCTCGCAGATGACGGTGTTGACGCGGAACCAGATCGGGTGGCGCGCCACCATCTCGATCTTCTTGCGCAGCGTCTTCAGTGATTTGGGCGCGCCCGGCGTCGGGTTCAGGGCGTCCAGCGAGATCTGGATGCGTCCCATCCCGACGTCCATCAGCTCCTTCAGCCGATCCTCGGTCAGCAGGAACGCGTTGGTGGTCATGCCCGTGGTCATGCCCTGCTTGGTGACGTACGCCATCAGGCGCTTGACGTCGGGGTGAAGCAGCGGCTCGCCGCCGATGAGGTCGGTGTGCAGCGTCCCCAGTTCCTTGCACTTGTCGATGCGGGTGACGAGGACGTCGTAGGGGACGTGTCCCTTCGAGTTGTCGTACTCGGTGCAGTACGAGCAATCGAGATTGCACTTCCAGGTGATGTTCAGCTGGGCCCAGATGGGCAGATCGTCCCATGCGCGCGGCAGCGAACGCATGACAGCAGCGGGGGAACTGGGATCGTTGGGCCGACTCATGATCGTTCGGAACCTACCTGCCCGTGCCCCTGGTGTCCAGGAGGGGCGCCGGGGATCTCGGGGCCGGGGAAGGCCTGGTCCAGGTCCCGGGACTCCGGCTCGCGGGGCGGGCGCTGGCGATCCTTGATCCGGATCAGCACCGCCGGCAATACCAGGACCGCCGTGGTCAGGCAGGTGATCTCGCCCAGGACCGCCAGCAGGCCGAAGAGAAACAGGCCTACGTTCTGCGCCACCAGCAGCGACGAGTAACCGATGATGGTGGTCATCGAGCACAGCGCCACCGCCGCCCCCGTGCCGCGCACCGCCGCCGCCACGTCGCGCTCGCCGTCGCGCAGGTAACGGGCCATGACATTGACGGCGTAGTCGACGCCGATGCCGAACGTGATGGGGAAGGCGATGAAGTTCACGAAGTTGATCTTGATGTGCAGGGCCAGGGTGGCCCCCAGCATCCACAGCACGCCGACCACCAGCGACCCGATCACCAGCGGCGTGGCCAGCCCGCGCCGGAACAGCAGCACCACCGTGGCCATGACGCCCACCAGCGCCAGCAGCGACGCCAGCGGCCCGTCGTGGCGCATCGATTCGATGATGTCGGTGGTCAGGGGCGGCGTGCCCGCCACGCGCGCGGCCCGCCCGCCCATGGCCACCGGCGCCTGGGCCATGTCGCGCAGCGTGTGCACGAAGGTGGCCATGTTCTCGCCGCGCCACATGGCGCCCGTGGGATTGGGGAACACCAGGACCGCCTGCCCCAGCGCGCCGTTGCGTTCGCGCAGCCCGGTGGTCAGCACGTCGGGGACATCCTTCTCGACGATGGTGGGCAGCGGTCCGTTCCCGATCAGGCGATCCAGGTTGCGGTTGTCGTCCGCCGACACGTGGCTGCGCAGGCGCGGGGTCATCTTGCGGCGGATGGCCTCCACCTCGGCGCGCTTGTCGTCCTGATCGGGCGGCACCACGTCGTCCAGGCTGCGCACCGATGCGACCATCGCGGACAGCGGCGGCCTCTTGATCGCCTCGCGTACCCGGTTGGCCACGGCGCGCGCCTCGGCGCGGCTGTCGGTCAGGATCACGGTGGGCGTCAGGTAACGCCCCAGCAGCGTGTCCATCTTCTTTCCCCAGTAGGCCTCGCCCGACGTCCAGGTGTCGCGGCGACGCAGCTGGGACATGTCGTACTCCAGCTGATCGGGGCCGAACTTTCGCACCTGCCAGGCGGCGGCGATGGTCAGCACCGTGGCCGCCACCAGCACGGGCCGCGGCGCCGACGTCACCCAGCGGGCCAGGCGCGCCCAGAAACCTTGGCCCGGTCCGGCGGCCTCGGGAGGGACCCGGCCGGCGTCCAGCCAGGCCAGCAGGGGCGGGCCCAGAACGTACATGGTCAGCCAGCAAAAGATCATCCCCAGGCCGCCCACCACGCCGAACTGGCGGAAGCCACGGAACTGCATTGCCGTCAGCGACGCGTACGACACCCCGGCCGCCAGCGCCGCCGACAGCGTTCCGCGCCGTGTGCTCCACAGGCTGATGGCCAGCGACTCCTCGATGCCCTGGCCGCGCCGCCGGGTCTCCAGGTACCGCGCCAGTTGGATGATGCCAAAGTTGATCCCGTTGCCGATGATGATCGAGCCCAGAAACGCCGTGTTGGAGTTGAGCTCGGTGATCCCGAACGGCGGCAGGCTGGCCAGCGCGAAGGCGTACACCGCGCCCAGGCCCAGCGGCAGGAACAGCGCGGGAACGCTGCGCGGCCAGCGGTAGAAAAGAATGATCACCAGCAGCACGGCCGCCACGACGATCAGTGACGACAGCGTCAGGTCCTGCACCAGCGCCGCCATCTCCTCGACGGAGACGGCCACGTCGCCGGCGAAGCCCACGCGCAATCCGGGGCCGTAGTGGCCGGGTCCACCCAGCGCGGCCAGGTCGGCTTGCACCCGGTGCAGCAGCTGCGCCGCGCGTTCGGCGCTGGTGGAAAATCCGCCCACCTCGACCAGCAACAGGCACAGCCCCAGCGTCGGGCTGCAGAACCGGTCGTGCACCAGGTCCGGGCCGCCCACCTGACGCTGGTACTTCCGTTCGATGTCGGCGAAGTCCAGGGGCGGCGCCGGCTCGTCCTTGTCCAGCAGGGTGTCGGTCTCCTTGGCGTACTCCCAGTGCACGCGCTCTTCGATGCGCTGCCGGATGGTCTTCAGATCGGCCAGGTCCAGCAGCAGCGCCACGCGGCTCTCCACGAACGTCCGTTCGGTGTTGAACCCGACGCGCACGGCGGTGACCAGGTCGCGCGGGTAAAGCGCGATCTTGCCCGCCAGATCATCGATCAGCCGTTCCCCCGCCGGCAGCTTCTCGGCGCTGCCAAAATCGACGATGACGCCCAGGTACTGCAGACCCGCCATGCGCGCCCGCAGCTCGTCCAGGGCCACCACGCTGGGGGCGTGGCGTGGCAGCAGCTCCTCGACGTCGCTGCGCAGGTTGCGGTACAGGCCCACCGTGCGCCAGGTGGCCGGGACCGCCAGCAGCAGGGCGACGATCCACAGCAGCCGTCCATGGCGCAGCGTCCACGCCACAAAGCCGCGGGTGCGCGGACCCGGGGCATTTGTTTCGGCGTCAGACGACACGGCGGGGCGAAGACTATAGCCGGAAAGCGCCCCCGACGAGTTTCACCGTCATCCGATTCTGCAGGTTCTTTCGACGCCCGACTCGAGATGCTAAGGTTTCGGGTTTCCATGCCTGCGTTCGTTCCCGATCGCCCCGGATTTCTCGAGCTTGCCCGCCGCGGCCGCCTCTGTTTCGTCTACCGCGAGGTGCTGGCCGACGCGGACACGCCGGTCTCGGCCTACGCCAAGCTGGGCCGGGGACCTTATTCGTTCCTGCTGGAGAGCGTGGTGGGCGGCGAGAAATGGGCCGCCTACAGCTTTGTCGGGGTCAAGCCGCGGGCGGTCATCCGGGCCCGGGGGCAGACGCTGGAGGTGCTGGTCCCCGACGGAAACGGCTTCCGCGTCAGCGAACAGGTGCGCACCGACAACCCGCTTGGTTTTGTCGACGACTACCTGGCTCAGCAGGCGCCGGCCGTTCCCGAAGGGTTGCCGCGCTTCTTCGGCGGCGCCGTCGGCTGGCTGGGCTACGACATCGTCCGCACGTTCGAGAAGCTGCCCAGCACCAAGCCCGACGACCTGAACCTGCCCGAGCTGTGCTTCGCCCTGACCGACACGGTGGTGATCTTCGATAACCTGCGCGGGACGTTGAAGGTGGTGGCGGCGGCCGACGTGAGCGGCGGCGATCCCGGCAAGGCCTATGACGCCGCCTGCCAGCGCATCGACGCCATTCTGGACCGGCTGGCCCGGCCAGCGCCGTCGCTGCGGCCCCTCGATCCGGCCCGCCCGGCCAACGTCCCGGCCCCGC
>DATLVT010000338.1:0-12927 GCA_035577105.1 Polyangia bacterium | reverse complement strand
TGTCGGTGGTGCCGCCGGAGGAGGCCGCCGGGCTGTGTGGCGATCCGCAGACCGTCATCGCCGACGTGCGGCCGGAAAAAGAGTTCGCCCTGGGACATGTCACGGGCGCCATCCACCTGCCCTGCGCGGCTTCGGGATCGGTGGCCGACGCAGCGGCCGGTCAGCTGGCGGGACGACGCACGTTGATAGTTTACGGTGACGGCACGGGAGACGCCCAGCCAGTGGCCGACGAGATGCGCCGCCGGATCAGTCGCCCCGAGCTGCGCATCCTGGTTCTGGCCGGCGGTTTCCCCGCCTGGAGCCAGGCTGGTCTGGCCTGCTCCAGCGGGCCCTGCCCCGACTGTCAGGCCCAGAAGGCGGCGTCGCGATGAAGGTGCTGGTCCTCCGGATCGTGCGTCTGGTCCTGGGCGCGGTGCTGCTGGTGGCGGGCGGGTTGAAGCTGCGCGATCCGACCACGTTCGCCACCGAGATCGCCAACTGTCAGCTCTGGCCGGCGCTGGCGCCTTACCTGGCGGCATCGCTGCCCGCCGCCGAGGTGCTGGTGGGCGTGGCCTTGCTGGCGCTTCCGCTGTCCTGGCGGCGGCCGGCGGCGCTGGCGGCGCTGGCGCTGTTCGCCATGTTCTTGCTGGCGGTGGGCTCGGCCTACTTCCGGGGGATCAACATCGAATGCGGCTGCTTCGGCACGGGCGGCGGACCGATCACGGCGCTGACGCTGCTGCGCAACCTTGGCCTCATCGCCGCGGCCGCCGCCATCCTGTTCGGGGAGCCTGCTCCCACGGGTCACCCGACCCGTCAGGCGGCGCCCGATGGCCGGCCGGCCTAGGTCTTCTTGCGGACGCTGACCGCCACGCGCGTTCTGTCCGGTGCCCTGCGCGGCAGTTCGCGCCCGGTGGTGGCCGAGACGGCCGCCGGGCCACGCCTGGTCAAGCTGCGCGGAGCCGCGCAAGGGACCGGCTCGCTGGTCGCCGAGATCATCGTCGCCGCGCTGGCCGAGGCGCTGGACCTGCGCGTGCCGCCGCGCGATCTGGTGCTGCTGCCGGCGGGCACGCCCACCGACGACCGCGATCAAGAACTGGGGGATCTCCTCAGGGACAGCGTGGGGGTGAATCTGGGCTTCGCGCTGCTGCCGCGGGCCCGCGACGTCTCGGCTCAGGATCTGGCGGCGGTCGCGCCGGCCACGGCGGCGGCGGTGCTGTGGCTGGATCGCCTGGTGCTGAATCCGGATCGAACACCCAGCAATCCGAATCTGTTGCTGTCCGACGGAGAGCTGTTCCTGATCGACCAGGGAGCCGCCCTGCGATTTCAATACGACTGGTCGGCGGTCACCGAGCAGTCGCCCGGCCAGAGCGGGCACGGCGGCCAGGCGCACGTCTTCGAAGCGGCGACCGCCTCGGCCGACTGGCCGCTGTGGGACGAGCTGTTCGCCCGACGGCTGGCCCGCGACGTTCTGGAGGCGGCGGTGGCCGCGGTGCCGGATGATTTCCTGGAGCCGCTGCTGCGCGAGCGACGGGCCGCCGCGTTCATCCCCGCGCCCGACGGCGCGCCGGCCCTGGCCGAGCAACTGCGCCGGCGGCGTGCCGCTTACGTGGCGTTCCTGTGGAAGCGCTTGCAACCGCCTCGCCTGTTCGCCCGGGCAAATCGCGGGTCTGGTTCGCCGGGTCTCACGATAGACTGAGCGCGTGCTTGCCGTGCTCGGCCTGTTCTGGTCGGCGATCGTGGCCGCTCCAGCCGGGGGATGCCCATCGCTGGTCGACGCCACCGTGGCAGGCAAGGCGGGCGCGCTGACGGCGCTGCTGGCGCGCTGTTCGGCCGCTGACTTGATACGGGCCGTTGATCGCGCCGCGGGCAAGGTCGATCTCTCGCGGTTCGCCCGCGACGCCCGCGGCGGCGGCGGCGACGTGATCTCCTGGAAGGCGCGACACCGCGTTCGGTGGACGGGCACCTGCGTCGCGCAGGTCGACGAGGCGCTGCCCGCCGCCGATCGCCTGCCGGCGGCCGCCTGCCTGGTCGACGCCTGGGTCGCCGACGAGTACGATCCCAACGAGCTGTCCGACTCCGACGACGACCGGGCCCGGTTTCTGGCCGACCACCCTGCCCTGGCAGCCGCTTTCCAGTCTTGCACCGGCGCCGGCGGCGACGGCAGTGGTGGCAACGGCGCCAGCAGCGGCGAGCGCTGTCTGGATCACCTTCTGCCCCGCAGCGGCCGCCAGCCATCGGATGATCCCGACATCGCCACCTGGATCAAATTGCGCGACGCCGCCACGCCCCGCGCCGTCCCGTTGCAACGGGAGATGCGCTGCCACGCCGTCCTCGCCGACCAGCACAGCTTCGTCGTTCGCTGCGAAGGAACCCTGGCCCAGAGCGTGTGCAACTCTGAGAGCACCCCCATCCAGTCGGTGGTCACGCCCCGGTGCACGTCCGACCACAGCCTGGTGGTGCCGGTGTCGCTGGGCGAAAAACCCAGCGAGGAATGCCTCACCGCCACGCGCGCCGCCGTGTGGGCCTCGCCGCCGGCGCTGGCCGCTGCCCGGCGCCGCGCCCTGGCTGCCTGCGCGCCCAGCACGGCCGCGGGCGCCGCCGGGCAGACAGCCGGCGTTCGCGACAGCGAGCTTCCGGCGACGGCGCGCAGCCTGATCGGCGCCGTGCTTCGCCGCCAGCGCGAGCTGGCCGGACCGATCAAGCTGCCGCCCCCTTGCACCAAGGCCGGCGTCGATTGCCCGGCGGGCGCCTCGCCCGGTGGCATGATCGCCTCGCCCGGTGGCGTGATCGGACGTCGGGTGGCCCAGGGTTGCGGCTTTGACGTGTGGAGCGTGGTCGTCCCGGGCGATGCCGGTGTCGGCGGCGACCGCGACGACTGGATCGAATGGCACGGCCAGTCCCTGGTGCGTGTCAAAGCCGGCCACGGGCCCGTCGAGCCACCGACGATCGGTGAACGCGATCGCGGCGCGCCCTGGTTCGCCATCGGCAACACGCTTCGACAGGGAAGCCTGCTGTCGGCGCCAGCGGCGGCGGGAAAGGCGACGGCGACGTTCAGCGAACTGGCCGCCGCGCTGTGCGGCCGCCGCGGGGTCGATGGCCGGCTTTGCGCGACGTACGCCGCCCTGGGACAGCCGCCCGATCTGGCGAGCGCCATCGCCGATGGCCGCTGGCGCCGGATGCGCCAGGCGATGAAGAGAGATTGGCCGACGGCCTACCGACGGTTCGAAGCCCAGCAGAAGGCGCTGGAGCGCGGGCTGGCCCTGGACCGCGTGCGCGGCGAAACCCGGCGCCAGACCTGCCAGCCATTGCTCATCGACGCCTGCAGCGGCGACATCGGCGAGATGTGCGTCGTGACCGACGACGAACGCAAGCCGCCCTGCCCCCAGCGACGGCTGCCCGACGGGCGATGCCCCGTCTACCGATTCGCCCGGCTGGGGTCGGCGTCAGGAGATTGACGCCGCCGGGGTTTCCAGGCCCCACCCCGGAACCAACAAGGGCCGCTCCGCTCAAGTTGACGTCGCCGCCTTCCGTAGGTAGGCGACGCGATGTTGATCGCTCAGCTTAGCCTTGCCACCAGCGAGCGGAGCGGCGACTGGTTCTATCGAATTCACGGTCCTGGCCGGGCGCTGAGCGAACACGACGGCGTCTGGGTGGCCGACGCCCCTCATATCCACCGGGCGCGCCGCCGGCTGTTCGATGAGGCCGACGTCCTGATCATCAACATGGTGCCGGACGTCGATCTGCGACCGGTGATCGCCGCCCGGCGTGCCCGCGGCCAGCGCACGGTGTTCGAGATGAACGACGACGTCGCCCACCTGCAGCCTTCCAATCCCTACGCGCGCTTTTACGTCGATCCTTACGAGATCACCAAGCTGAAGCAGCTTCTGGGCGCCTGCGACGGCGTGCAGTTCTGCACGCCCGAGCTGCAGCGGATCTACGGCCGCTACGCCCGCGCCCAGGCGGTGTTCATGAACCAGATGCCGCCCCGCCGTTGCGAACGGACGCGCCCGGCGAACAGCCGCAAGGTGATCGTCGGCTGGGGCGGCTCGTGCGGCCACCTGGACGACGTGGCCTGGGTGGCGCCGGCGCTGACGCGCTGGCTGCAGTCACGCGCCGACGTCGAGCTGCGCATCATGGCCGACCGCCCGCTGTTCGATCTCTTCCGGTCGGTTCCGCCGCAGAAAAAAAGGCACGTCAAGACCGGTGACATCGACGCCTACTATGCCTTCCTGGCCGGCGTCGACATCGGCATCGCCCCCCTGCAGGACAACGGCTTCAATCGCTGTCGATCGGACGTGAAGTTTCTGGAGTACGCCCTGCACGGCGCCGCCCCCGTGGTCCAGAACCTGGCCCCTTACAGCGGCACGGTCCGCCAGGGCGAGACGGGCCTCCTGGTCTCCGACCCCGGGCAACTGGTGGCGGCCCTGGACCAGCTGGTGGCGTCCCCCGAGACCCGGGCCGCCATCGCCGCACGCGCGCAGGCCTACGTCGAGGGGGAACGAAACGGCCACGCGGCCGCCGAGCAGCGCCTGGCGTTCTATCGGTCCTTGCTGCCGGCAGAGGCCACCAGCAGCGGCGCCGGCGAGCGCAGCCAGCGGGCCCAGGCCGTCGGCGAATCCCTGTCGGCGTTTGATGGCACCCACCGGCAAGGACGCCACCTCTCGCTGGGGTTTGGCGGCTACGAGGAGCTGATTCGCCGCGCCCTCAGCCTGGGCCACGCCAACCGTCCGTCGGAAGCACTGCCGCTGCTGGAGCAGGCAGCCGCCCTGGAGAGCGACGCCTACCAGCCGCTGGTCTTCGGCGCGCTGTTCGCCAGGCGCGATCGGCGGCGCGAATTTCTGCAGCGGGCGCTGGCCCGCGAGCCGCGCAGCCTGTCCTGCTGGATCGACCTGGGAGACGAGCTGGACGACGCCGGCGCGTTCGACGGGGCGCTGCGCGCCTATGCCGGCGCCGCCGAGATCGAGCCGACGTTCGATCAGGCGTATGCCAAGACCGCCATCCTGCTGGGCAAGCTGGGGCGCCAGAAAGAAGCGCACGAGTTCGGGGCCATCGCGCACGCCATCCAAAAGCCGTACGTCTCGTAACCGCCGGCGGTGCGCTAGACTTGGGCTTCGATGTGCGCGCGCACCACGCTGACCAACGACGACCTGTCGGAGCTCGCCGAGGAACTGGACGCCGAGTTTTCGCCCGACGACGCCGCCGCCTACAAGCCGCGCTGGAACGTGGCGCCCACCGACGTCACCTGGATCGTCCGGTTCGGCGCCGACCGGCGGGTGTTGCTGCCGGCGGTGTGGGGGTATCAGCCGTCTCGCGGGCATCGGCCCGGGCCCGCCCGCCCCCTCATCAACGTGCGCGGGGAGCAGGTCGCGTCGGGCAGCGGATTTCGCGACGCCTTCGCCGACCGGCGCTGCGCGGTGGTCACCGACGGTTTTTACGAGTGGCCAGGGCAAGGCCAGGCGCCCTTCTGGTTTCACCGCGCGGACGGCGGGCTGGTGCTGCTGGGTGGCCTTTATCAAGACGCCGGCCCCGCCGGCGGCGACCGCCCGCGGTTCACCGTGCTGACGACCCGACCGAACAAGCTGATCGGCGCCGTGCACGATCGCATGCCGGTGATCTTGCCTGTGGACCCAAAGCGCGTCGACGACTGGCTGACCGCCCCGCCCGTCACCGCCGCCGGGATGATCGGCCCGGCGCCCGAAGAGATCCTGGTGGCCACGCCGGTCTCGAAGCACGTCAACAGCGTGAGGAACGACGACCCGACCTGCATCGCCCCCGCCCAGCACGCCCCGGCGCCCCTCCAGGGCACGCTCTTCTGAACGGCTGGCGCCGGCGCCACCAGGCGGCACCGTCAATCGTCAGCCGGCAAGGCGCAAGACGAACCAGACCAAGGCCACCGCCGCCACTGAACCGCACACCACGCGGCGAACGCCGGCATACGTGATGGGGTTGCGCCGCAGCCGCAGGACCAGCGGAAACAGCGGCAACACGATCAGGAGCTGACCGATCTCGACGCCGACGTTGAAACCGAACAGGGCGCGCACCAGCGGCCCACCGCCTAGGCCGATCGTGCGCAGCGCCGTGCTCAACCCGAAGCCGTGAATCAACCCGAAGGCGAAGGTGATCCAGGGAGGCGCCGAGGCCTGCGGGCGCACCACCGCGTCGGCCGCCACCACGAGGACGGTCAAGGCGATGAGCGGCTCGATCACCCGCGACGGGATGACGATCCACCCCAGCGCCCCCGCGGCCAGGGTCAGGCTGTGGGCCACCGTGAACGAGGTGACGATCACCGCCAGCCGCCGCCAGGAGACCATCACCAGCATCAGCGTCACGATGAACAGGACGTGATCGTAGCCGGTGAAGATGTGCAGGATCCCCTGCCCGATGAAGTACAGAACCGCTTGCAAACGGCCCGCAGGAATCGCCGCCGCCGACAGCGTGCCCCCCAGCTCGGCCGCGGCCAGGTCGTCGTAGCGCCGTTCGCGATCGGGCGCCGTCACGAAGGAAAATCGGCTGCGCGGCCGGGCCGGAGCGGCGGGTCGACTACCGGCTGCACCGCCTGCGCCGACGCCGCCCGTGGTGGCCAGCGCAGGCAACGACAGCTGCGCCTCGACGTCGTCGCCGGCGAACGTGCTGCGCGTCTGCACGCCTTCATACAACAGGTCGCCCACCAGCTGGTGCGACGTGGGCATGTCATGGGTGATCAGCGACCGGATGGTCACCTCGCGCAGATCGCCGGGACAGACAAAGCTGGTCACCGCCACCACCCGCTTGGTCGGCTCGTCCCAGAAGAATCGGCTGAGCTGCGGGGCGTGCCCGCAGGCGGCGCCGTCGTTGGTCACGGAGAACCGGTCAAAGAGATAGCGCGAGAAGAACGCCCGGTGGTCGCCCAGCGCCGCGACGTCGACCGGCCCGTGCGTCACCTCGCGCTCGATCAGCTGCACCACCGCCGTTCGATCGAGGGCAAACACGAAGGCGACCTTGCGCCCGCTCACCGTCGCCTCGTACTTGCTGTACATGGCGAAGGTGGGCGCGTGCGCCTGCGCGGTGGACACCGGCGACACGGCTGCCGCCGATACCACCGCCAGGGCGACGACGACGGTCGCCCCGGCCGTCGCCCCCCTGCCCTGTCGCTGTCTGCGCGCCGCTACTGCGAACACAGCGCGGCGGTGTCCGCGCCGTGCAACGTCAGCTGATCGATGTGGGTCTTGAAGGCCTTCGCCCCGGTGGCCGCGTTGGCCGCCGATTCAAAGCCGATGCCCGTGACCTTGGCCATGTAATCGGCGCCAACCAGGGCCATCGAGGCGACCTTGGTTGAATCGGTCTCCACCCCGGGCGCGAAGTCCTTGACGCGGATGCGCGCCGTGCGATCGCCGCCCACACCGGCCAGCAGCACCGTCACCGACGGCGAGCCGTCGCTGGTGAACAGACGGATGCGGAACGGAACGTCCGTCGTGTACTTGATGTCGATGTGCGAAAGGTTCTTCAACGAACCGGCGGTCACGCCCGCAGCGATCGACACGACCGCGTCGGCGGTGGGCACCGTGAAGGCGATGTCCGCCGTGTTGCCGTCGACGGCGGTCAACGCCGCCCCGTGCGCGGTCCAGGTCAGGCGCGAGAAGACGCCGTTCGAATCCGGCGTGCCCACCGCGTCGGCGCCGGCCTTGGCGCCGGTCTTGTCGAAGGGCGCTGCCATGTACGCCGCCATCTGGGCCGCCGACAGGAAATAGGTGTCCTTGCTCAGCGTCGGGTCCTGCTTGATCCAGTTGACGAAGTCACGCGTGGCCTGCTGCCGCGCCATGTACGTCGTGTACTTGAGGACGTCGCGGTAACCATAGTTGTTGCCCTGCACGGCCAGCGTGTAGCTGTCGTAAGGCTCCGTGTACTGGACGGGGTGCGCGCCGTAGGTCAACGGGGCCCGGTTGCCGTAATAGCGCATCAGGAAGGTGTGCTTCATCACCGCCAGCCACTGCGCCGCCGTCATGCGCGAATAGATGAACGTGTTGAAGTCGAACGCTGTGACCTCCTTGATGACGTCGCCTGGGTTCAGCTCGCCCGGCTGCAGGTAGCAGTGACTGCGCTGATCCATGGCCACGTAATCGGGGAACACGCAGTTGGTCGGCTTGTCCGACGCCATCATGGCGTCGGCGATCGCCTTGCCCAGGCCGCCCTGGTCCGGGACGTACAGCTGGTAGACCGGGATCTCCCAGATTCCCGTCGGATACGACATCACGTACGCCTTGTCGTTGCCCTGCTGCTGATACCAGATGCCCGGCGATCCGTTGTCCAGCGTGTAAGGCCAGGGAACCCAGTTGAAGCCCTTCTTGTTCGCGGTGTCGGTGGTGACGGCGGCGTCGGTGTAATTTTCGGGTAGGACCTCTTCCAGGTTCTCGTCGTACTGATAGCCCACGGCCTTGATGGCGTTCAGCCCCTGATCGTTGATCTCCAGACGCGGGGCGCGGAACCCGCCGATGCTGAGAGTCTTGCCCACGCCGTAAAGGACCTTCATCTCGGCGTCGTTCGCCATCATCACGTCCTGCCAGGTCTTCTGATCCATGATGAGGCCGGGTCCGTTCCCGTTGGCGTCGAAGATCCAGCCGAAGGTCATCTTGTCCCGGTACTTGTCGGGAATGCCGCTCCAGCCGGGAGCCACCTGGGTTCCCTCCAGGTGATCGATGGTGTGGTTGCCCAGGTCAAAGCTGGGCGCCGAGACCATGTCGCGCGCGAAGGACAGCGTTCCGTTGCCGCAGGTGTACTTGCCGGGAGGCGGCGCGCCGCCCTCGCCGTAGCAGGAGTTCGGATTCAGATTGCAGCGCGCCTTGGTGGCGTCCGGATTCATCAGCGTCGAGAACAGACTGTTGACGAAGGTGATGCCTTCCTGGCTCTCGATGTCGTCCCAGCCAAAGACCACGATCTGGGGCGCGGTGGCCGGGGTCAGGTTGCCGGGCGGCGATGGGGAGGCGAGCAAGTTGTTGCTGAAATCGAGCGCCGCCGCGGTGGCGTTTTGAACCGGGCCCGCGCACTTGGCGGGCGGCGGCATCACCGCTCCCCCACTGCCATTGCCGCCGGTTCCATTGCCATTCCCCCCGCTCCCGCCGCCGTTCGTGCCACCGCTGCCAGAGGCCTGTCCTTTGCCCGAACCGCCGCACGATGGGACCAGCCACAAGGCAGCCCCGAACAGGCCGACCATCGCTGACAGGTAAAAGCCTCTGCTTCCGCGGCATTGATTCCGGATCATCGGGGGACCCCCTTTTGTGACATGGGTGTCTATACCTTGGTCCAGCGCGGCGGTCATTTTCGCGGCGAAACCTACCAATATCACGTTCATTTTAGGTCATCCCGCAGGGCCGGGGTGTCCGGCTGACCGCCTCCCGTCTGCTCGGGCAGGGCAGCCCCACCCGGGATCCTCGGGAAGAAACGCGCCGCAGAACGTAACCTAGATAGCAGTTGGTAGCTCAAGAAAGGTGGAAATGGGGGGGTCGCAGGCTGTAAAGTAACGGCACTGTGGGCCTGCCCTCAGTATTTGCCCATACGTTTCGGTAACGCAAAAGCATCACCTGTCTTCGCAATAGGAACCTACGAATGAACCATCCTTTGTCTCGCGCTCGAATTATTTTTCCGTCGGCGCTGCTGTCCATGCTGGCGCCACTGGCCCTCGCCGTGTCGCTTTGGGGATGCCAGAAAGACGAGGCCACCGAGATTGCGATCGGCACTGGCGGGGCACCAGGCGCCGGCGGTGACATCGTCACCAGCGACGTGGGCGGCGCTGGCGGCAGCAACGTGGGGATGCCGGATGGCGCGACCGACGACGGCGTGGTGAAGCCTCCCACGGACGCCACCGGGGGACCCGACACGGCGCCGCCGGACATGATCCAAGCAGAGACGCTCACGCCGGTGCCTGACGCCGGTGTCGACCTGCCGACGATGCCGCCTTATGCCGGACACCCCTGGAACGACATGCCCCAGATGATCCCAGGAATCGTCCAGTGCTCGCTGTACGATGTCGGCGGCGAAGGCGTGGCCTATCACGATGGTGACGCCGTCGACAACGGAGTCGCTGCAGCCAGAAATGACGTCATGGCGCCCGAGTCCACCTTCCGCATCAATGAAGGCGTCGACCTTCGCACCACGCGCGCCGGTACAGACAAGTACGTCAGCGGCGCGGACGTGCAGGCCCGCCAGCTTTACGTGGGCTGGACCCAGCGCGACGAGTGGATCAACTACACCGTGACCGTCGCCGAGACCGGCCGCTATATCCTGTCGGCGCTGGTGGCGACCATGGATGACGGCGCGCGGGTCACGTTATTTTTCGAGGACGGCACGACCACCGGTCCGCGGGCCTTGCCCTGGACGCATTCGTACACTGCCTGGCGGTTCGCCGATAACGTCGCCCTCATCGATCTCAATGCCGGGACGCACGTGCTGACGATGCGGTTCGAAACGCCGGGCATCAACATCGAGTACCTGTCGTTCGTCAAGAACTGAGCCGGCACGAACGGACGCACGCTGGACACGGCATCGCCCAGGAGGGCTTGGCCAGCCCCTCCCGGGCGAAGACGTAAATCAAGATTAAGCGGCGGTCGAAGTCGAATGCGAATGCGAATAAATCAGAAGCGGGCCTGGTAAAGGGCCAGGCGCAGCGTCGGCGCAGGATCCGACGGCAGGTGCAACGTCACGGCGCGGTCGGCGCGACTCTCCTCGACAGCGATCTCGATGATGCCCACGGTGGTGCCGACCAGCACGCCGCCGGCGGCCCAGTATCCGATGCGCTGCGGGTGGTGTTGATCGTCCGCCAAGAAGTAAAGCGAACCACCGACCAGCGCACCCGCCAGGGCGCCCATCAGCGCGCTGACCGCGATGGTCCCCATGTAGCTGCGATTCGAGTGTTGCTCGACGTACGTCGACTTTGATTGGTGCTCTGGTGTCTCGACCACGGCAGGAGCCGGGGCTGCCGGGGCGGCCTGGACAGGCACCGCGACCGCAGCAGGCGCAGCCGGAGCCGGCGCCGGCGCAGGTGTCTGGTTGGGGTTTGTCACGACGACGTCAGCCAGTTGCAGCGGCGCGACCAGATGAACGCCCTTCTTCGCGGGCACGTTCAAACCGTCGGTCTTCGCCATCGCCGCCACCGGAACCATCACCGCCGCCATCACCACGTACATCGAACAAGCTCGTCTCAAGGTCATTTTGGGCCTCCCTTTGCCGGCCGAGAAATGCAGCCGGTGTGCCACGCGGAAATTCAAGGCAACGCGCGGTTCAAATGAGTGGGCGGCGTAACAACTACTGGTTTGGTCGTCACCGCCAGGTGACCGACGAGGGCTCGGTCGGCGCGGCGTCCGTCCTCGATCATGGATTCAGCAGGGTCAGCGACGGCGCGCGCGGTGTCTCGCGCGTCCGATCCAGCGCCCGGTACAGCTCGGCCACGCCCCACGCCTGGGCCACGCAGCCGCGCGGCTGGAACGGCTCTTCGGCGTCGAAGACCTCCGCCACCTGGCCGATGCAGCTTCGCGCCAGATGATCGGTGAGACCGCGCAACTGTCCGCGGGCCCGCGCCCGCGCCGACGGATCGACGCGCAGGAGGGCGTCAACGTAGGGTCCGATCAACCAGGACCAGACGGTCCCCTGGTGATAGGCAGCGTCGCGCGTGCGCAGATTGCCGTGGTAGTTGGGGTAATAGCCGGGACTGCCGGGGGCCAGCGAGCGTAGGCCGAACGGCGTCAACAACTTCTGCTCGACCACGGTCAGCACGGGACGCCAGCGGTCGCGGTTCAAGATCGGGTGCGGCAGCGACATCGCGAAGATCTGATTGGGGCGCAACGCCTGATCGAATTTGACGTCGGGCCCGTCGATCACGTCGTAAAGGTATCCGCCGTCGTTGAACCAGAAACGTTCGTTGAACGAAGCATCGATCTGCTTGGCCCGCGCCGTCAGCTCGTCGGCGTCGGCGGCCCGTTCCATGTCCTTCATCCAGCCCGCCATCAGCGACACGGCGTTGTACCAGAGCGCGTTGATCTCGACGGCCTTTCCACGACGGGGCGTCACCACCCAGTCGCCGCACTTGGCGTCCATCCAGGTCAGCGCGTAACCCTCCTCGCCTTGCGACAGGAGGCCGTCCTGCGGATCAACCCGAATGCCGAAGCGCGTGCCGGTCACATGCTGGCGGATGATGTTCTCCAGCAGCGGCATCAGCTCGCGCAGAAAGCCGGAGTCGCCGGTGTACGCCAGATAGCGGTCCAGGGCATGGAAGAACCACAGCGTGGCGTCGGCGGTGTGATAGAGGCCGTCGGAGGAGCCCTCCGGGAACATATTCGGGATGAGCCCGTTGCGAACGTAGCCGGCGAACGTGCGCAGGATCCAGCGCGCCTCGCGGTGCCGCTCGGTCAGCAAGCACAGGCCCTCCAGCGAGATCATGGTGTCGCGGCCCCAGTCGGTGAACCAGTGATAGCCGGCGATGATGCTGCGCAGGCTGTCGCCGCGGGCCTGGGCACGCACGGCGTCGGCGTTGCGTCCGACCGGCGAGACGATGAACGCGTCGGCCGACAGCAGCAGCTGCGCCGAGGTCGAGTCACCAGCATCACTGGAGGGGCGGGTCGTCGACCGACCGAGCATGGCCTGGCGCCGGCTGATCTCGCACTCGTACAGCTCTTCCGGATCCAGCGACAGCAACGTCTCCCAGTCCTCGACCGAGGCGACAAAGATGGCGCTCTTTCCTTTTTCCAGCGTCAGGTCGAACCGCCCGCGTGACCACAGCGCTCCGCGCCAGTCATAACCGCGCGCCTCCTCGATGGCGTACTCGATCGGGCTGCGCGCCGACGGTTCGAAGGCGAACGCGGTGTGATCTCCCTTGACGTACATGCGCAGCGCTGGATACGGCGAGCCCGCCGACAGCTCGAAGCGATCCTCGGTCAGCGAGACCGTGTAAGACGGAAGCTCCGCGGAGACCGACGCCTCGTG
>DATLVT010000337.1:0-14604 GCA_035577105.1 Polyangia bacterium | reverse complement strand
CCATGAGCGGAACGCTGCTGGTCAAGGACGGCACCCGCTATGTCGCCAAGGAACAGTTCCTGAAGAACGAATGGCACGTGATGGAAGTGCTGATCGGAAACAACTTCAACACCCAGGTCGACCTCAGCAACTCGAAGGGGTTCACCTTGACCTACAGCTCGACCGCCGATCTGTGGATCCAGATGCGCCCGGGGTTTCATTACAGCGGCGGCGCCCAGTGGGTGATCAAGGTTCCGAACACCGCCGGCATGCTGAAGACGCAGTCCTTCTCGCTCGACGCCGCCGCCTGGGGCACCATCTCGCTGGGCAAGCCGACCTGGACCTATGCGATGGCGCGCGCGGCGGTGCGTGGCTTTGTCTTCGTCGGCGACATGCCGAACGTCATCACCATCTCCGGGCTGCGCATCGACGGCTACATTCCGATGTGCCGCTGATCGGCGCCCGGCCAGTGATATGATCACGCCGTGAAAATCGGCGTACCCAGAGAGACCAAGACACGTGAGTACCGCGTCGGCGTGACGCCGGCCGGCGTCAAGCTGCTGGTCAGCGCCGGCCACCAGGTGCTGGTGGAGGCGGGCGCGGGCGAGGGGAGCGGCATCGCCGACGGACATTATGTGCAGGCGGGCGCCGCCATCGTGCCCGACGCGGCGGCGGCCTGGAACGCCGACATGGTCATGAAGGTGAAGGAGCCTTTGCCGGCCGAGTTTCACTTCTTCCGCGAGGGCTTGATCGTCTACACGTACCTGCACCTGGCCGCCGAGCCGACGCTGACGCGCGAGCTGGTGGCGCGAAAGGTCCGCGCCGTCGCCTACGAGACCATCCAGCTTGCCGACGGGACGCTGCCCCTGCTTCGCCCCATGAGCGAGGTGGCCGGCCGGATGGCCGTGCAGGTGGGCGCCACCTGCCTGGAAAAGGAGCGCGGCGGCAAGGGCGTCTTGCTGGGCGGCGTGGCCGGCGTGCGGCGCGGGCGCGTGGTGATCCTGGGCGGCGGCGTGGTCGGCCGCAACGCCGCCACCATCGCCATCGGCATGGGCGCGCAGGTCACGATCCTGGACGTGCAGGCCAAACGGATGGGCTACCTGGAAGACGTGTTCGGCAGCTCGATCGAGACGCTGTATTCCAATCCGCACAACGTCGAGGAGACGGTCCGGCGCGCCGACCTGGTGGTGGGGGCCGTTCTCATTCCGGGGGCCGTGGCGCCCATGCTGGTGACCGAGACGCTGGTCTCGCAGATGGAAAAGGGGAGCGTCGTCGTCGACGTGGCCGTCGATCAAGGCGGCTGCATCGAGACCTGCCGGCCCACCACGCACGACCACCCCACGTACGAGGTGCACGGCGTGGTTCACTATTGCGTCCCCAACATGCCGGGCGCGGTGGCCCAGACCAGCACCTGGGCGCTGACCAACACCACCGTCGAATACGCGCAGCGGATCGCCGACCGCGGTCTGGTGGCGGCGGCGCGTGCCGACGCGGCGCTGGCGGCCGGGATCAACACGTTCGACGGCGACGTCACCTGTCAGCCGGTGGCCAGGGCGCACAAGCTTGCTTATCGCCCGGTCAGCTCTGTTCTGGACTGACGGTCGGCGCGCTGACCGTTGACAGGATCACCGGGGCGTCGTTCGATGCGTCCATGTCGATGATCCTGTTCGTCACCGGTGCCACCGCCGGATTCGGCGCCGCCATCGCCCGCCGATTTGTTCATGAAGGGGCGCGCGTCATCGCCGTCGGGCGCCGCGCCGATCGTCTGGATGCCCTGCGCGCAGAGCTGGGCGAGCGCTTGCTGCCGCTGATCCTGGACGTGCGCGATCGGGGCGCCGTCGAAGACGCCGTGAAGTCACTGCCGCCGGCCTTCGCCGCCGTCGACGTGCTGGTGAACAACGCGGGCGGGGCGGTGGGGCTGGAGCCGGCGCAGGCGGCCAACCTGGACGACTGGGAGACGATGATCGACACCAACGTCAAGGGGTTGACCTTCTGCACGCGCCTGCTGCTGCCCGGCATGGTCGCGCGCAACCGCGGCCACATAGTCAACATGGGATCGGTGGCCGGCGAGTTTCCCTATCCGGGCGGCAATGTCTACGGCGCCTGCAAGGCCTTCGTTTACCAGTTCACGCTGAACCTGCGCGCCGACCTTCTGGGGACGATGGTGCGGGTCACCGACATTGAACCGGGTCTGTGCAGCGGCACGGAATTTTCCAACGTTCGCTTCAAGGGCGACGACGCCAAGGCCGCCGCGGTTTATGCCGGCACCCAGGCCTTGCTGCCCGACGATGTCGTCGAGACGGTGCACTGGGTGGTGACCCGACCGCCGCACGTGAACATCAACTCGATCCAGCTGATGCCGGTGTGTCAGGCGTTCTCGCCGTTTGCGATCAAGCGGGACGGGGCGCCGGGCTAGGCGCGGGGGGGGAGAGCGCACCGGCGAGGTTGTAGAGATGGTGGAGGGCGGCTTTACGTGAGGTGAGGCTCCATTCGCTTCGTCGTGGGGGCGGGAGCGGTGGGGTTCCCTCCCGTGCTCAAACACCGAACGGCGCGCGCCTTATGGTTTTTCTTGGAGCGAGGACGTACTGCGCGCCTGCGAACTGCGCGCGGGAGGGAACCCCACCGCTCCCGCCTTCCTGGTGACTACGTTCACTGCGCATGGGTTTCGCCCGAAAAAAAAGAGAGGACACAAGTGGTGAACCGCCTGCTCCCCGACTTTCTGAAATGGTTCGGTGAGCAGGCGGTACACCACTTGTGTCCTTCTTCTCTTCCCCGGCCGCAGGCTCGGGGTCCGGCCTGACGGACGGTCCAGGGGCACCGTGAACGTAGTCATTGCGGCGGCGGGAGGTGTGGGGTTCCCTCCCGCGCGCAGTTCGCAGGCGCGCAGTTCGTCGCAACTCCAAGCACACCCATAAGGCGCGCGCGCCGTTCGGTGTTTGAGCACGGGAGGGAGCCCCACACCTGCCGCCCCCACGACGGAGCGAATGGAGCCCCGCCTCACGTCCAGCCGCCCTCCGCCATCTCTGCAACCTCGCCGGTGCGGCCTTCAACCTACGGCGCTTGCCGGCAACTGGCCGCGCGCGCCAGCAGCAGCGCCCGCTCGCGTCCATTGCGTGTCAGTGCGGCCGCGCGTTCCAGTTCCACGCGCGCCTCGTCGAGTCGTCCCAGCTTGAGCAAGAGGTCGCCGCGCACGCCGGGCAGGAGGTGGTAGTTGGCCAGGGCCGGCTCGCCCCGCAGCGCATCGACCAGCGCCAGTCCCGCCGCAGGACCGAAGGCCATGGCCACCGCCACCGCCCGGTTCAGCTCGACGACCGGCGACGGCGTCCGAAGAGCCAGCGCCTGGTAAAGGGCCGCGATGCGCGTCCAGTCGGTGTCGGCCGCCGTGACGGCGCGGGCGTGGCAGGCCGCGATGGCCGCCTGCAACGTGTAAGGCCCGCCGGCGCCGCCCAGGGATTCGGCGCGCGCCAGGGCCGCCAGCCCGCGCCCGATCAACAGCTGGTCCCACAGGGCGCGGTTCTGATCCATCAGCAGGATCGGCTGCCCGTCGGCACTGGTGCGCGCACGCGCCCGCGAGGCCTGGATCTCCATCAGCGCCACCAGGCCGTGCACCTCGGGTTCATCGGGAACCAGCCCGGCCAGGATGCGTCCCAGGCGCAGGGCGTCCTCGCACAGGGCCGGGCGCATCCAATCGTCGCCGGCGGTCGCCGAGTAGCCCTCGTTGAAGACCAGGTACACCACCTCCAGCACCGACGACAGCCGCGCGGCCAGCTCGTTGCCGCGCGGAACCTCGAACGGCACTCCGGCCTCGGCCAGGGTCCGTTTGGCGCGCACGATGCGCTGGGCGATGGTCGGCTCGGGCACCAGGAAGGCGCGCGCGATCTCGTCGGTGGTCAATCCGCCCAGCAGGCGCAGCGTCAACGCCACGCGCGCGTCCGGCGACAGCACGGGGTGACAGGCGGTGAACACCAGTCGCAGCAGATCGTCGCCGACGTCGTCGTCCAGCGCCGCCTCGAGATCGGGGACCGCGGCCTCCTGGGCCGCCTCGGTCTCGCGGCCGATCTCCTGATGCTTGCGGCCGACGCGCTTGTTACGGCGGAGGACGTCGATGGCCCGGTTTTTCGCCGCCGCCATCAGCCAGGCCCCGGGATTGTCCGGGATGCCCGTCTGCGGCCAGCGCTCCAGCGCGGTGACCAGCGCGTCCTGGGCCAGCTCCTCCGCCAGGCCGACGTCACGCACCATGCGCGCCAGCCCGGCGATGAGGCGCGCCGATTCGATGCGATAGACGGCGTCGATGCTGCGATGCAGGTCGCTCATCGGATCGCGGGCAGCCAGGCTGTCATTGTCATCGAAGTGGACCGGAATGTACGACATTCCCGTGTCGGGCGCCGCTGGTGGCGACTGTCAGCAGTACCTTACACCCTGTTTTTTGTGCTCCCCGCGCGCTTCTGACGAGAGACGAGACACGGTCAATCCTGTTATCCTCTGAACTGCGTGAGGTATCTGATCACGTGCGTTGTGGCCGGCGTCTTCGCGAGCATGCTGTCGTTCGCAGGATGCAGCGCCTCGATCGACAACGGGCAGCACCCGCCGGGAATGTCGGACGCGGCCGGCGCCGGGGGAACAGCGGGGACCACCGCGGGCAGTGGCGGCGACAGCGCCGGCGGATCGCCGGGCAGCGGTGGAGATGGTGTCGCCGGCAGCGCCGGATCAGGGGGCGCCTCCGGATCGGGCGGCGCGATTCGCGACGGCGGTTCGCCCGACGCGCCCGACGCCGGATTCAGCGAGGGCGACGCCGGCATCGGGGGGCCGTCGCGGTGCGCGCCGGGCAAGTACCTCATCTGCGAGGATTTCGAATCCACCGCCGAAGGCGCGGTGCCCACCGGGTGGACCAAGCACGGCGCCGCCGCGGTGGCGGTCGGAGACGCCGCCCGCGGAACGCACGCCCTCAAGATCTCGGCGGCGGCCAACGGCGAACGACGCATCTACGCCGACGCCACCGCGCTGGGCGGCGGCCATTGGGGCCGCATCTTCTACAAAGTTCAGGTTCCCGTGCCAACGGTGTTCGTTCACTCGACGCTGGTCGCGCTGCAAGGGGTGGGGCCCACGCGCGGACCCGAAGAGGTGCGCGTCGTCGACACCGTGAAAGACGCCAGCGGCAAGCACCAGTTCCTGTACAACGTCCAGCCGAACGGCGCCGAGTTCGGCAAGGGCAGCGCGTACAGCTGGACGTTCGACGGCAAGTGGCACTGCGCGGAGTGGCACATCGACGGACCGACCCAGAGTTACCACTTCTACTTCGACGGCACCGAGGTCACCTCCATCGCGCTGGCCAACGGACCGATGAAGTACGCAGGGACCGACATCCCTCCGTCGTTCTCGCAGCTGCGGGTCGGCTGGAACAATTATCAAAGCGCGCCGCCCGGCTTTGTCGCCTGGATCGACGAGATCGCCGTCGACGCCAACCGCATCGGCTGCGGCAACTGAGTACCGCCGCAATTGCGCCGGTGCTAGGCTGGCCGCCAGGACTCGCCGATGAAATGGGTGCCTTCATTTCTTTTCCTGGTGTCCGTCGGTTGCACCGGCAGCTCGTCATCGGTCAGCATGGGGACGGGCGGAAGTGGCAGCGTCGGTCCCGGGACGGGCGGACAGTCACCCGAGGATGCCCCGCTGGACCAGGCGCCAGGTGGCAGCGGCGGGGCTGTGCTGCCTGCTGACGGGCCCGACGCGTCTCCGCTGGACAGCACGCTGGATAGCGCGATCGACAGCACGGTCGGCGGCACGGTCGACGGCAACACCTGCCTGCCCAGCCACCCAAAGCCCCCTGCGGTGCCGTGCGGCGATCAAGGCGGAACGATGTGCGCGCTGCCGGACGGCAGCATGGGCATCTGTCTCGGCTCCAACGGCTGCCACGATCGCCAGCGTGATCCCGCGTTTTGCGGCAGCCGGCTGGTCGCCTGCGCACCAGGCGGGCGCTGCGAGGGCGGGGTGTGTAAATACGATCTTTGCACCGGCGCCAACACCAACGGGGTGTGCGCGCTGCCGGGTGGTGGTCAAGGCGTCTGCTGCGGCGGCTCCTGCCAGGCGCTGGACCTGCAGTCGGACGCCAAGAACTGTGGCGGCTGCGGCATCGTCTGCCCGTCGAACTCGGCCTGCATGAACGGTGGCTGTCTCCTCAACTGCGACTACAACTGCCCGGGCGGTGGCTCGACCTGCGGCACCTGTCCCGCCACGTTCACCTGCGGCACGCCCACCCTGGAGATGGGGGCGTCGTGCTCGGGCCTGGCCTGCCGGACCTGCCTGCTGCAGGGGTGCGCCGCCGGCAGCGACGGGCTGCCCTGCCGGATTCCCGGTGACCCCTTCGAAGGGGCCAGCGTGTGCTGCAACCAGGCTTGCGCGCTGCTGCTGAACGATCCCCGGAACTGCGGCGGCTGCGGCATTCGCTGCTGCAGCGGCGTCTGCGTCGATGGTGAGTGTTCATGAAGCCGGCGCGTCGCTGATTTCCTCTGGTCGTCCCGGCCAGTGCGGTCCTAGGACGCGGCCGCGAAACGCTGTCTGTATGCGGCCGGCGTGACGCCCAGCCGTTGTGTGAACGCGCGCCACATCGTGCTGGCATCCCCGAACCCGGTTCGCGCGGTGATGTCCTTGAGGGGCAGCGGGGTCTCCTCCAGCAGCCGCCGGGCTTCCTCGACGCGAAGGCGGCGCACCAGCTCGGCGGGCGATTCGTCGAAGTGCTGGCGGCACCACCGGCTCAGCGTGCGCGGGCTCATCCCTATCCCCGCCGCCAGGCGTTCCACGGGCAGCGCCTGGTCGACATGTTCGAGAATGAAGGTTGCCACGTCGCGCAGCCTGGGCGGCTCCGCCTCCTGGCGCTGGAGCGCCGAGCTGAACTGCGCCTGATTCCCGGAGCGCCGCAGGAAGAGGACCATGCGCTTGGCGACCGCCATCGCCACGCCGTGCCCATGATCGTCCTCGACCAGCGCCAGGGCCAGGTCGATCCCCGCGGTCAGCCCCGCTGACGTCCATACCCCTTCGTCGCGCACGAAGATGCCTTCATCGACGACGCGCGCCGCCGGAAACCGCGCGCGCAGCTGGCCCAGATGAAGCCAGTGGGTGGTGGCCCGGCGTCCGTCCAGGACGCCCGCCTCTCCCAGGACAAAGGCACCCGTGCAGATCGAGATGACCGTCGGGATCCGCCGGTGATGGCGCCGCAGCCACGGAACCAGGCGCGCCTCCCCGTCGGGGAGGGGAACGCGGGGCGAGCCGCCCGCCACGATGGCAACGTCCGGGAGTCGCGCGCCCGTGCGAGGCAGAGGGCGAATGCTGCCCACCACCAGCCCGTGGCGCGTCTGGACGGCGGGCCCGCGCGGCCCCACCAGCGTCAGCTCGTACGCGGCGCGACCGAGCACGTCGTTCGCGTGGCCCAGGACCTCCCATGGGCCGGCGATGTTCAGGACCCCGGTGCGCGGGACGACCAGAAACCAGACCCGTTGGGCGCGGCGGCGCATCATCTCTGGCCGCCAGGCTGTCACGGCTGGCCCAAAATGCAATCATCTTGTCCTTTGGGCCAGCGGGATTTTCGCGCTATCGGTAGGGCCGACGAGAGGGTGTCGCATGATCAGGATCGGCATCAATGGATTTGGGCGAATCGGCCGGGTGGCGTTCCGCGCCGCGATGGGGCGCAGCGACGTCGAGATCGTGGCGGTCAACGATCTCCTCGAGCTTCCCCACCTCGCCTACTTGTTGAAGCACGACTCTGTCCACGGCAGGTTCCGGCACGACGTGGCCGTCAACGATCGCTTCCTGGTGGTGGACGGCCGGCCCGTCCGCGCCACCGCGGTGAAAGATCCGGGCGCCTCCGCCTGGGGTGACGTGGGGGTCGACGTGGTGATCGAATCGACCGGCATCTTCCTGACCAAGGAGAAGACGGAGGCGCATCTGCGGGCCGGCGCCAGGCGGGTGATCATGTCGGCGCCCTCCAGGGACGACACGCCCATCTTCGTTTACGGCGTCAACACCGATCAGTACGCCGGCCAGCCGATCATCTCGGCCGCCTCGTGCACGACCAACTGCCTGGCGCCCCTGGCCAAGGTGCTTGACGACGCCTTCGGCATCAAGCGCGGCCTGATGACCACCGTCCACGCCACCACGGCGACGCAAAAGGTTGTCGACGGCGTCTCCGGCAAGGATTGGCGCTTCGGCCGGGGGATCCTGGAGAACATCATCCCGGCGTCGACGGGCGCCGCCGAGGCGGTCACGCGCGTTCTGCCGACGCTGCGCGGGAAGCTGACCGGCATGTCCTTCCGTGTCCCCACCTCGGACGTGTCCGTCGTTGATCTGACTTGCCAGCTCGAACGCGAGGCGAGCTACCGCGAGATCTGCGCGGCGATGAAAGAGGCCTCCCAGACGTCGCTGAAGGGCGTGCTCGGCTATACGGACGAAGAGGTCGTCTCGACCGACCTGCGTGGCGAATCGTGCACATGCGTCTTCGACGCCAGGGCGGGCATTCAGCTGGACCCGACCTTCGTGAAGCTGATCGCCTGGTACGACAACGAGTGGGGCTATTCCAGCAAGCTCCTCGACCTGGCGGTGCGCATAGCCGCCTGACCGCCTTCAGCGTCGCGAATGGCCTGATTTTGTGTCAGTGTTGCCGCCATGGTTCTGGACAGACTCAAGCTCACAAATCAGATCGCGATCGTCACCGGCAGCAGCACGGGCCTTGGCCAGGGAATGTGCATCGGCCTGGCGGAGGCCGGCGCTCACATCGTCGGCGTGGATTACGTCGCGTCT
The DNA here is from genome assembly GCA_035577105.1 of Polyangia bacterium. GTDB lineage: Bacteria > Myxococcota_A > Polyangia > Fen-1088 > Fen-1088 > DATKEU01. The sequence goes on along the minus strand of DATLVT010000337.1, from coordinate 5,838 downwards.
CCCGAGACGAAGGCCAAGGTGGAAGCCCTGGACCGCCGCTTTCTCGAGGTCCAGGCTGACCTGCGTTCCATCGCCCCCATCGCCGGCATCATCGACAAGGCGGTGGCCACCTACGGCAAGGTCGACATCCTGGTGAACAACGCCGGCTTGATTCGCCGGGCCGACGCCCTGGACTTCAGCGAGCAGGACTGGGACGACGTCATCAACCTGAACCTCAAGACGGTGTTCTTCTTCTGCCAGGCCGCCGGCAAGCAGTTCGTCAAGCAGGGCAGCGGCGGGAAGATCATCAACATCGCGTCGATGCTGTCGTTCCAGGGTGGCATCCGCGTCCCCTCGTACACCGCCAGCAAGAGCGGGGTCATGGGCATAACCCGCCTGCTGGCCAATGAATGGGCCAAGCACGGCATCAACGTGAACGCCATCGCCCCCGGATACATGGCGACCAACAACACGGCCCCGCTGCGCGCCGATGAAGGCCGCTCGAAAGAGATCCTGGGGCGCATCCCCGCCGGCCGCTGGGGAACGCCCGAGGATCTGCAGGGCGCCGTGGTCTTCCTGTCGTCCGAGGCCGCCTCCTACGTCAACGGGTATACGCTGGCGATCGACGGCGGCTGGCTGGCTCGCTAGAACGTCACGGCTCGCACCGTCGGAGGCTGGGCCGGCGGCGGGCGAGAGGCCTGCGTCGGCTTACTTCTCTTGCTTGGTGTGGCACTGGTAGCAGCCGAATCCGTTCGCGTTCGTCGGCGACCACTCGGCCATACCCAGGAGCTCCGCCATCTTCGGCTTGACGACCGTGCCCATGAACTTCACGGCCTCGGGCTTCTTCTGCTGCACCGCCATGAAGCCAGCGCGGTCGGTCGGCTGCGGCAACTTGGGCAACTTGGGGTTGGGCATCTTGAACTTGCCGTCGGTGGCGCCGTCGCCGTGGCAGGTCACGCAGTTGAACTTCTTGTAGGTCTTGGCGTCGAACGTCTGGAACGCCTTCTTCATTTCCGGAAGAACGGTCGTCTTCATGTACTTCTTCTTGTCGGCCTCGCTCATGTGTTCCCAGTCGATCTTCTTCGCGGCGGCCGCCGCCGGCGCGGCGGGGGCGCCAGCGTCCGCGGCCAGGGCGCTCCCCGCGCCAATGAGCGCCACGGAAACAAAGGCGAGTGATTGGAGCAATGCGAGCGGTTGAATAAGAGACTCACGTTTCATGGCGTCGGGCTCCTTGTTCCAGGGTAGACGGAGACGGTTCCGGTTGCGGGCGACGTTTCCGCCCAGCCTCGGCGCCGCTCAGATGCTTCAGGCCCGACCAGGGTTACACCATATTTCGGCAAAGGCGTGGCCTGGGCGACCGCAGGGCAGGGCGTATCCGGAAGAGCCCGACGGAGGGTCGTTCGTCCCGCGTGGCACAGGTACTGCAATCTGGCGGGCCGGCCGTAGCGGAGCGCCGGCTCCGAACTGAAAACCCACTCCAGGAGTTCTCCATGACGCTTGTTCGATCCGTCTTCCTCGCCCTTGCCGTTCTCCTCCCCGCCACCTGGACGGTCGCAAGGGCCGCTGATCCCGCTCCTGCTGGCGACGCCGCGGCGGCTGGCGCGAAGAAGGAGAAGAAGGCCAAGAAGGCCAAGAAGGCTGCTCCCGAAGGTGAAAAGAAGGCAGAGGACAAGAAGTAGGTTTTTTTGCAGACGCCAGCCCTCTGGGTGGGCGGGCCGCCTCACACCCCCGGCGTGCTCTCGCATTCCGGGGGCGTTCCTTTTCTTGACCATCGCGAGCGCGGTCCTGGGTGGCGCGGCTCTTGCTGGGTTCTCGGTGTCCGTGGGTTTTCAAACCAGGGAGGAGGACAGGCAATGAACCGAAATGGAGAGTGGAGGCTCGGGTGGCTCTTGCTGTGGGTTGCGCCGCTGTCATGTGCGACGCCGGCATCGCCCCCGGTCGAACGACCGCACTCGATCGCCGTGGTCGAACCGGCGGCGAGATCGGCTCCCAGGTTGGCCGGCGCCGACAAGGCGGACAACGGAGTCGACACCGGCCCCCCGTCACCAAACGCGGTCTTCTTCGACTTTGATTCCGCGATGCTGAAGGATGAGGCCCGAGAGTCCCTGGCGACCGCGGCGTCCAACATCAATCGGCGCCATGCCTCCCAGGTGACGGTCGAGGGAAATTGCGACGAGCTGGGCACGGTGGAATACAACCTGGCGCTGGGCCAGCAGCGCGCCGAAGCCGCCAAGGACTACCTGGTCCGCATGGGCGTGCCCTCACAGCGGATCAGGACCGCCAGCTACGGATCGCAACGGCCCCGCTATCCCGGACACGATGACGTGTCGCGCGCCAAGAACCGGCGCGACGACCTGAGCTACCGGTGAGGTTCGCTGCGGGACCGAGGGCTCATTCACCGTGAGCGGGGCGGTGCAGTCTCTCTTTCATGATCGCCAGCAAGCCGTCGAAGGACTGCCGCCTGACAAGCCGGTCGAACTCCCTCTTGTAGCTTTCCACCAGGCCGATTCCATCAATGACGACGTCTGCAATTCGCCAGCGCCCCTGCCGATAGATGAGGGAGTAGGCAATGGGGATCCGCCTTCCAGCAGATTTGGCGTACCGGAAGCCAGTGACGCGCGCCTGGTCGCCGTCGATGGTCTCGGCTTCGAGCGCCACGCGATAATCGCCGCCGCCAGTCAACACGTCGATATAGGCGCGATCGACCAGCGCCGCCAACGTGCTGGCGAAGTCAGCGCGCTGGGCAGGACGCAAGGATGTCCAGCTGTCACCCAGCGCCCGCCGAGAGAGAACCTCGTAGTCCATCAATTCGTCCATCTGGCGGCGAATTCGCGACTTGTACGCGTCCGCCTCCGGCGACCAGTCGGGCACCCGCCGACGGGCCAAGGCTTGCAAAATGGCATCGGCGCGCTGGAGCTCCTGGAGGGGATCGGGGGTACTGCGCCCTTCCTCGACGATCGGCGCGGACTGATGGGGTGGCGGCTGAACCGCCGAATGTGCCGACCCAGGAAGCGAACACGTTGCGGCGACCACGATGCAAATTCTCCCGGTTGTCCTCCGCCATTTCACGTTCGCCGCCACTCCCATCGCCTCGAGTAAGGCAAGAACCGTTCCTGTGGATGGCCCAGTAACCCCGCGACGCGTGGATCGGAGTCTGCAATTGGAAACGACCAGCAACCGTATGAACGCACATTCACGAACGCGCCGGACTCGCAGAGTCCTGCAGGCAACGCCTCGGGTCTTCAACGCCGTGCTGGCTATGTGGTTGCTGGCGTCGTCGGTCCTGTGGCCGCACGCTCAGGCACAACGGCTCTCGACCATGGGTTCCGGCGCGGTGGTGTTGCTGCTGGAGTGGCTGTCGCGGAAGGTGGAGTGGGCGCACCGCCTGAGCGGGCTGGTCGCGACCTGGGTGATTCTGGCGCTGTTCGTTATCTGGCCGAGCCCCATCACGGCCTGGAACAACCTGCTGGTCGGATTGATCATGGCGGTGCTCTCCACCTTGGATCCCGATCGTCCTTTCGTGAGACGTCGCAGAGCCTAGCGCTTGTCACGCAGCATCGGGTGGCACCCCTCATGCAGTGGACACAGAGACTGAAATCACGAGAGTCACCTCAGGCTCTCTGTGCGGCCGGGAGTTCGACGATGGAATCAACGGGTGTTCGGCGCAAGGATGCGAGCCCTTGTCGAATACTGCTGGCCGAGGACGACAGGGCGCTCCGGTCATTGCTCACCGGGGTGCTGATTCGATCGGGATACGAGGTGGTCGCGGTCGCCGACGGTACTCAGCTGCTGGAAGCGCTGGGCGCCTCCCTGGCCCATGAGCGGCAGACCGCGGACTTCGATCTGGTGATATCGGACGTGCGCATGCCGGGCTGGAGCGGCTTGCAGGTTTTGGCAGACCTGTATGGCGTCGTCGCCCGGCCCCCGATGGTTCTGATCACCGCGTTCGGCGATGACGCTTTTCATCAGCACGCCCGGCAGCTGGGGGCTCTCACCATGGACAAGCCTCTCGACGTTGATGATCTCCGCCGGGTCGTCGGCGATCTGCTGCTGCGGCAGCGGGGTGCCGCCCGCGGGTCCCACGGAGACGGATCTTGCGCGTGAGCGGCGCGGAGAGGGTTCTGGAGGCGAGGTTCTACCCGAGGTCAAAGCGCTTCATGTTTGCCGTCACCGTCGGCAGGGTTGTCTTTCGCAGCGGAGCGGTGCTGGTGCAGCCGGCCAAGGTCACCCGCCAGGCGATTCAACCTTTCGAGCCGGAGGCCCTGCTGGCCAAGCTCACGGCCCTGGTAGACCAGGCCGCCCCCGATCCCTGCGAACAGCTGGTCGATCTGCGGAGCGACTACTGGTCATTCGTTGAGGTCAATTCCGGATAGCAGCCGCTCACGAATGGCCAAGGACCAGCTGTAACCCAAGACGGCTCCGATCAACGCCCCGACCGCTGCGAAGAGGAACCCGCAGGGGAGCAGCCACCAGTGCGTCATGCTGCCCGATCATGATGCCGGCCGGTTGCCAGGGGCGACAGACGTTTGGCGACCCCCTGCGGGGAAGGCGGGCGTGGCGTTTTGCCATGGCGAGGCAAATTGCCACGGCTGGCGAGCCACACGCGAGCTCAATTTCGAAACGGCGGCGCACCCCAGGACAGTCATCTAGGCTTAGGCTGGCGTCATGAAGACTGTGCAAGCCGTCGCAGGAGCGCCGCGGTGAAGCTGGCCAGCAAGTTCGCCCTGGCCGTCGTGCTGATCATGGCCGTCGTCTTCGGAATCAGGGGCTATCAAGGGGTGGAGCGTCAGATCGCCGCCACCGAGGCGAACATCCGCGAGGACCAGTTCATCATTGGCCGCGCGCTGCGACCGGCGCTGACGGAGGTGTGGCGCAGCGAAGGGCCTCAGCGGGCGTTGCAGGTGCTGGCATTTGCCGACGAGCGCATTCGCCGCTCGCGCAGCGTCCAGATTCGCTGGGTTCCACTGGCGCCCACGCTGACGGAGGATCAGCGCCAGCGAATCAGCGCGCTGGATCTGGCTCAGATCAGCCGCGACAGCGAAGCCACGGTGGTTCGAACGGAGGGCGACCATCTGGTGACCTATGTTCCGGTGATGATCGATGGGCGCGTCGAGGGGGCCATCCAGATCTCCGAGGCGCTCACCTCTTATCAGAAGGAGATTCGTGACGACGTCAGGGCGGTCATCCGGCGCAGCGTCGCCGGCGCGCTGATGTCGATCCTGGCCATCACGGCCCTTGGTTTCGCGATCGTGGGTCGACCGGTCCGACGGCTGGTGGAGAAGGCACGCCGGATCGGCGCCGGCGATCTGACGGGCCCGCTTGATATTCGCCAGCGGGACGAGATCGGCGAGCTGGCGCGGGAGATGAACCAGATGTGTGATCGCCTGCGGGCGGCGCAACAGCGCATCGGTGAAGAAGCGGATGCCCGGATTGCCGCCCTGGAACAGCTCCGACACGCGGACCGATTGACCACCGTCGGCACGCTGGCCTCCGGGATCGCCCACGAGCTGGGCACGCCGCTGAGCGTGGTGTCGGGTCACACCACGATGATCGCCACCGGCGAGGTGGTCGGCATCGAGGCCCGGGAGAGCGCGCGAGTCGCCTCCGATCAGGTCCACCGGATCACCCGCATCATTCGCCAGCTCCTCGATTTCGCCCGGCGTCGCTCGCCGGAGCGGGGACGCTACGCGCTCAAGAGCGTGATCGGTGAGACCCTGACCCTCCTGCGGCCGATGGCTCAGAAAAGAGGCGTCGAGTTGCGGGTGACGACCGGGGGTGTCGCGATCGATGCCGACGTGGATCCCACGCAGATTCAGCAGGCGGTCACCAACCTGGTGCTGAACGGGATTCAAGCCACAT
>DATLVT010000336.1:0-3952 GCA_035577105.1 Polyangia bacterium | reverse complement strand
CCGCTGGGCACGTTATCGATCATGGTCAGGAGGCCCGTGTGCCCGTTCACGGAGAAGGTGGTGATGCTGTCGTGGCCGCGATTGGAGACATAGACAAAGCGGCCGTCCCGACTGATCTGGATCTCGCCGTTGTCGTTCCTGCCGGCAAAAGGCAGGGGGATCGTGCCGATCTTCTGCAGCTCGGGCTGCGTCAGTTCGCCGGTGTGCGGATTGCGCGCGAAGACGCTGGCCGACGTGGACAGTTCGTTGTTCGTGTAGAGAAACCTCTGGTTCGGGTGAAAAGCAATGTGGCGAGGACCGGTGGCCGGCGGCAAGGTCACGAACGGCTCGGCCGCGTGCGGGGACAGCAGGCCGCTGTGCCGGTCCAGGTCATAGAGGAACACGCGATCGAGACCAAGGTCCGCGACGTAGATCAGCCCGGGAATCGACCCATCGACGATGTAGTGGGCGTGGGCGGCGTCCTGGTTCGGGTGCGGGCCCGGAGTGCCGATATCCCCCACGGTGTTGCCGTCGATGAGCTGGCCGCTGTCGCCGATTCGATAGCTGGACACGTTGCCGCCGGTATAGTTGGCAACCAGCACGTGGCGCCCCGAGGCGGTCACGGAGATGTGAGCCGGATCGGCGCCGTGGGACGGCAACTGATTGACGAAGCGAAGTCTGCCGTTGCGCCCGATAGCGTATGCCGTCACGGCGCCGCTGTTCTGGCCCTGAAAATCACCGACCTCGTTGACGGAGTAGAGAAAGTCTCCGTCGGGTCGGACGGCCAGATACGACGGGTTGTCGGCGTTGGCCGCCAGCACGGGTTCGCTGAGCGAGCCGTTCGCCGAGTTGAAGATGGCGCGATAGATCCCCTTGCTGACGCACTCGCCTCCCGACTCGGGCGGCGGCGGACAGGCAAAGCCGCGGGTGTAGGTGCCGATGTAAACCGTCGTCAGGTGATCGTCGAACTGGATTTGTGCGGTCTGCATCCCGGTATCATCCGCCAGTCCGGCGTCGTCCGCACCGCAGCCACTGCCAACCGCGACCAGCAGACAGGCAGCCACCATGAATCGGGCATTGATTGGTCTCATCGGACGCTCCTCCGGAAGGTGATTCGTCCCGACAACCAGGTCGGAACGTCGATCCGCGCGGAGAGTCCACCAGGAATGACGCACCAGTCAAGGAACAATAGCAAAATGATCAATTGGCCGGACCATGAAAGGCCTGCGAATAAACAGCCAACCCCGCGCCGGCCAAGCGCCCTTTGCCCGACTGGTCAGCCGGTGACAGCGCCACCGAAATCTCCAGAGAGCCGGCCTGCCGCAACGACGATGGAGAGGCGGCATCTCCCTGGTCCCTCTGGCGACGGCCGTGATCGAATCAGGCTCCCCGGCGAATCGCCCACAGGACAGCCGCCAGCTCGCACGCCGCGCTTCCGATCAATACAACCACCGCCGAGAAGCCCAGCTTTTCCCAGCCGGCTTGCTCCCGCCACAGTCCTTGTCGCATCTGCCACGCTTGCCAGGCGGCCAGGGGCGCCGGCGCTGCCGCAGCGATGGCCACGATGGGCGGAAGGCCGAGCACCACCAGCAGCGGCAACGTCAGATAGGCCGCGGCCATCGCGAGTTGATGAAGGATCGCCGCGCGCGGCGCGCCCAGGCGCACCACCAGCGTTCGCTTGCCGGCGGTGGCGTCGCCGGCGGCGTCCGGGAATTCGATGGCCAGCAGCATGGCGAACTGGAACGCGCACAGGGGAAGCACCGCCAGAAACGGCAGCGGTGAAAATTGTCCCGCCTGTAGATAGAAGGCGAACAGCGGCGTGGACAGCGTGACCACCACAGCCGTGGTCAGCTCGCCCAGGCCGCGCGAATGAAGGCGCAGCGGCGGCGCGCTGTACTCCCAGGCCAGGAACAACATGACCAGCAGCAGCGGCACCGTCCCGGCCGGCGCGCCCGCCGCGCGCACCAGCACCACCGCCGCCGCCAGCGCCACCCCGGCCAGCACCACCGCCGCCCACAGCGCGACCACGGCCGGCAAGCCACCGTCGGGCAGCACCCGGCTGCCGCCCGACCAGCGCGTCGGCGTCGCGTTGGCCTGATCCGCGGCGAGATCGAAGTAGTCGTTGCAATAGTGGGTCATCAACTGGACAGCGGTGACCGCCAGTTGCCCCCAGACGTATCGGCGCCGGTCGATGGCGCTGCCGGCCAGGGCGGCCAGCGCCGCGCCCAGACCGTAGAGCACGAAGCCCCCCGCCAGAAACTGCGGTCGTCCCAGACGAACGAACGCCAGCACGGCTCGGCCGGCGCGCGCGCTCACGAGACGCCCGCGCGCAGCCGCCGTTCCGCCTCCGTCAACTGGGCGCGCGCCGATGCGGCGGCTGTGGCAGCGGCGGCGGCCCGCGCTTCGGCCTTGGCCAGCGCCTGGCGGGCGGCCTCGACGTCCTCCTCGCGCTCGGCGCGCTGGGCGTCGGCTTTTTCGGCGGCGGCGCGCAGCTTCGCCACCTCGCGCTCCTCGGCGGCGCGACGGCGTGCGTTCTCTCTCTCCGCGGCCAGAGCGGCTGCCTTCTGGACACGCGCCGACGCCGATGCCTCCTTGGCTGTCGCCCCGCCCTTTCCGTCTCCACCGCGCGAATGCGCCGCCGTCGACGCCGACGCTTTCGTCGCCGCGGCTGGCTCCGTCACCGCGAATACGGCCTGGCCGGCCAGCAGCCCCATCTCGTCTCCGCCCGCCGGCTCCCGCACCAGCCGCCCCTGAGCGATGGTCGCCTGAGCCTCGTCGCTGGCGGCGCCGCCCCGCAAGATGCGCAGCACCGTCTCTACCAGATGCACCGGCGCCGCGTTGCCCTCCTCCGCCAGGAGCGCCAGGGCCGCCGCCCGCGCCTCGCGCAGGGCGTCCCGCTGCGCCGCCACCGCTTCACTGAAAGCGCGTCGATCGTCGCCGGTTTGTTCGTGCCGCCCCAGCTGGACCTCGCGCAGGCGGGCGCCGGCTTTCCCCAGCTTCTTGATGAGGTCCGGGTGGCGCCGAGCCAGTTGATTGACCACCCAGGCTGCCACGGTGGGCTTGGCCAGCGTCGCCACCTGGGCCGCCTCCTCCTTCTTGCCCGCCGCCTTCAGCTCCTTGGCCAGCCGCTGCCGCTCGGCCACAAAGGTGGCGCGCGAGGCTGAAAACAAGCGATCCAATGCCGCGTCCAGCATCCGCGCAGCATACCGCGCGTGTCGAAGATGTTTCGAGCGGGTTAATGTTGATAATCACTCGCTTAACGCGAATGCGCCGTTCAGATTGACAGGGACTGCACACCGACCTACCTTCGCTCACGGTCATTTGACCGGCCCGAGGGATAACCACTGATGAGCACTGCCGCGACCGTCGAATCCCCCAGCCCCCGAACGGACCCCGTCTTTATTGGCATCGATGTCGGGTCCACCACCGTCAAGGCCGTCGTCGTCGATCCGGTCACCCATCAGATCCTCTGGTCCGACTATCAGCGCCACCAGACCAAGCAGGCCGAAAAGGTCATGGAACTGCTGGTGGCCATCGGGAATGCCTTTCCCAACCTGAAGACCGGGGCGATCCGTTCGTTCATCACCGGGTCAGGCGCCGGACCGCTGGTGGCCCCGCTGGGGTCCAAGTTCGTGCAGGAGGTCAACGCGGTCACGCTGGCCGTCGAAAAGCTGCACCCCGACGTCGGCTCCGTGGTGGAGCTGGGCGGCCAGGACGCCAAGATCATCATCTTCAAAGAGGCCAAGGACGAAAACGGCAAGAGCCGTGGCAAGACGGCCATCGCCTCGATGAACGACAAGTGCGCGTCGGGCACCGGCGCCACCATCGACAAGTGCTTCATGAAGGTGGGGATGCCGTCGGAAGACGCCATGCGCCTGCACTTCGACGACAGCAAGCTGCACCACGTGGCGGCCAAGTGCGGCGTCTTCGCGGAGACCGACATCGTCAACCTGGTCAAGGCGTCGATTCCCTC
>DATLVT010000335.1:0-4584 GCA_035577105.1 Polyangia bacterium | reverse complement strand
GTCATCGAGCGCACCAAGAAATACGTCTTCGACGCGCTGGTGGAAAAGCGTTCAGTGCTGGCGGCACTGTTGCGCGGCAAGCGCGAGTTCGCGCAGGTCAAGCTGGACTGGACCCGCCCCGCGCCGCGCGTGTCGATCATCGGCGAGTTCTGGGCCATGACCACCGAAGGCGACGCCAACTATCACCTGCAGCGTTTCCTGGAATCGGAAGGCGCCGAGTGCGACATCCAGTTCGTCACCAACTGGCTGCTGTTCATGCTGTGGGAAGGTCGTTACGACACCAAGCTGCGCGCCGAGCTGCGCGGCGTGGACGACGCCCGCAAGGGTCTCAAGAACGTCAGCATCGGCAAGAAGCTGGCCGGTCTGTTCGTGGCCGACGTGGCCATCCGGGCCGCCTTCCACACCTTCGGCGCGGCGGTCGGCTATTACGGCTATCACCTGCCGGACATGGATGAAATCGCCGAGACGGCGCACAAGTATTACGACAACAACGTGCGCGGCGGCGAAGGGCACATGGAGGTGGGCAAGTTCATCCTCAACGTGCTGCACAACAAGGCGCACATGACGTTGTCGGTGAAGCCGTTCGGGTGCATGCCGTCGTCGGGTGTCTCCGACGGCATCCAGAGCATGATCACCAGCGTCTATCCGCAGAGCATCTTCTGCGCCATCGAGACGTCGGGCGACGGCAAGGTCAACGTGCAGAGCCGCGTCCAGATGTTCCTCTTCAAGGCCCGCCTGGCCGCGCAGAAGGAATATCAGGATCTGCTGGCCAAGCTGGGCGTCTCGGCCGAGAAGGTCCGCGCCTTCTACGCCGCCCACCCTCAGTACGCCACGGGCCTGCATCGCTCGCCCCACGCCGCCGCCGGCACCGCCGCCGACCGGTTGATGGAGATCGCGCCGCTGCTGGAGAAGTCTCCCGCCCAGGTGCGCATCCTGGAAATGCGGGCCGCCGCCACCAAGGTGGTCGATACGGCGCGCGCCCTGCCCGGTGTCCTGGCCAAGCTGCGCAAGAAGATCGTCATGCGTTCGCCGCAGCTGTTCGCCCAGGCCCGCGAGGAATGGATCGAGGCCAAGCCGGTGCTGACGGCCAAGATCAAGCAGGCGGCGCGGGCCAAGGGTGAGGCCCTGGGGATCGTCCCCGCCGCGCCGCGCCCGCAGGCGACAGAAAATCGCGCCGGCGTCTAGACAACCGGCGAGGCCGGTCTCAAGTTGTGGCGACACCCGCCGATGGAGGCCGCCACAATGGTATTCAAAGTAGAAGCGAAGACGGCTATCGACGAATCGCGGTCCTGGGTGCGTATTGCCCGGAACCGCCTGCTGGCGCTGGCGCCCGCTTCTGACGACCCGGAGGCCCTGCTGGCGGCCGCCGAGGAGCTGGCCCAGATGCACGTCGCCATCGGCGACATCGAACGCCGCCTGCGGGCCGTGGACAACGAGTGGATGGGCCTTCTGACCCCCCGCCCGTCGACCCGGCCCGTCACCGACCGCGGCGAATCCGCTGTGACGTAGGCGGGGAAGGCGGGCAAAGCCCGCCTTCGATCCGTTTCCGAGGCCGTTTCCGAGGCCGTTTCGGAGGCTTACTTTGCGTCCGGGATGACGCCGCAGGCGACGCGGTCGCCGCCACCGCCCAGGGGCTTGGGGTCGTCGGCGTAGTTGTCGCCGTTGGCGTGAATCATCAGGGCCTTGCCGCGCAGGTCGGCGACCTTGACGCCGGGGACCTCCAGCTTGGCGTTTGCCGTCCCCTTGTCGGAGACCTCCAGCTTGGGCAGGTCGCCCTTGTGGCCGCCGCCGCCCGGTCCCTTGTGGGCCTTGGTGGCGTCCGGATCAAAGTGCCCACCGGCGCCCAGGCCGGCCATCGGCTTGCCTTCCTTCTCGGCGGGATCGCAGCTCCCCTTCTCGTGGACGTGAAAGCCGTGCTCGCCGGCGGTGAGGCCCTTGAGCTTGGTCGTCAACGTCACCCCGTCCTTGCTGTCTTGAAGCGTCACCGTCCCGATCGGCTGGCCCACCCCTTTGGTGTCGATGAGGTTGACCTTGACCGTGACCTTGTCCGGCTTTGCCGCCTGCGCCGTCAGTCCGCCCAACGAAACAACGAATACCAAGGCTGATCCGAGTGTCTTCATGAACTCTCCGATAACGCAGTTGTGAGATAATTTCCAGCGGCCGGCATGACCCAGAGTTTCGAGGAAAGACGGCGCACTGAACGTATCACCACGCGCATCCTGGTGGAGATACGCGTCCCAGACTGGCAGGTGTTGCAGCAGGTTTACACCATCAACCTCTCGCTGGGGGGGATGCGCGTTTCAATGGGACGCCGGCCGCTGATGGGCGCCGAGGTGGACGTCATTCTGACGCTGCCCAATGGCCAGAGGCTTCACCTCCCCGGTCGGGTCGCCCACCTGGGCCCCACCGGCACGGACGACGTCGGCATCCGTTTTGACGACCTGCAGCCGCAGACCCGCGACGAGATCGACGCATTCATTCGCACGCTGAGCGCCGCCACCCCGGTCACCGAATCCCATTCCGGCGGCATCCCCAGCGGCACGCTCATCAGGAAAAAAACCTAGGCCGCGTTACGCGCCACTCATTGAGCGCCGATTCTTTCGTCCAGGAGGCCGGGCGGAGAGCCCGCCAGAGGGGCCAGCAGGCCCCTTTCGCGCTAATTCGGATCGCGCTTCTGACCGCTGAGCTGCTGGATGATCTCCCACGAGTGCTTGCCGTATTTCCAGCAGACCGCGTCCTCGACCGTGCCCATCCTGAAACCATGGGTCTTGAGGTAACCGGTATTGGGATCGAACAGCAGCTTGGCCGCCTCGACGGACCAGGGGAAGACGCCGTGCATGAGAATGACCCCACGCGAGCCTCCGCCCGGGGCGGCCCCGATCGCCTTGATGATGTTGTTGGCGAACACCTGGCCGGCCAGGTGCTCGGTGTCGTGATTGGAATCGTCTGAATCCATCTGCCAGCCGATGTGCACGGCATATTTGGCCGCCAGCGCGCTCATCTCCGCCAGTCGCGGCATACCCGCCTGGAATGGTTCGCCATAAGGCGTGCGAAATCGCGTCAGGTGCGGCCGCGCGCCACCCGACAGGGCGCTCACCAGCGTCTCGACGCCTTTCAGCTCGTCCTCGCAGACGATGCGGCTGGCGGCGGTGAAGCCGCAGCTGCTGGCCGCATAGTCGGCGGGGTTGAAGACCTGGTCGCCGCCCATGTGGCTGTGGTGGACGCTGTGATTGCCGACGTTCTGGGTCTTGAGCAGTCCCTGCAGAACGGCCTTGCAGCCGGGAGTGTTCGAGACGTCGCAAAAATTGCTGGTGTTGATGAAGAAATCGAAGTGCAGGTTGTTCGCGTCGGCAAATTCGAGCAGCTTCCTGGTCGAATCGCCGGCGCCAAAATTCGCGAACTGTTCGACGTCGGCGGCGGTCCACGGACGATCGGGGACGTCATCGAAGGTTGGAATGATGACGTCGCGCGGGATGTAGACCGGCGTCACCTCGAAACCGATCGACGCGAAGGTGCCGATGGCCGCAGGCGCGTTCAAGGCGGTGCAGGTCGGGTTGAGGCAGGTCCCGCCCGCGCAGCCGTTGCCGGGCAGCGCCACTGCCGAGCCGCCCGTTCCGCCGACGTCGACGCCGGCGGGCGCGTCGACGGGGTCCTTGCCGCCATCAACCGCTCCGCCGGAACCACCTTGCGGGACTGTCCCCCCCGAGCCGACGGAGCCGCCGCTGCCGGTGTTGCCCACGCCGCCGCTTCCCCCACCGCCCGACGCCCCTCCCGAGCCCGAGGCTGCCCCGCCCGTTCCCGTACCGCCCTTCATCCCGCCCGTCCCGGCGCCGGTGCTGGAGTCCTTGCCGCACCCGGAAAAACAGAAAAGCCACGCCGCCACAGCCGCGCACAGCGCGGGTGACAGCGATGCTGGACGAGCGGACGCCGGGGCAGTCATCTGAGCCTCCCAAACAGACGTATCAGCCTGAATAAAACCACACCTGCCACCTTCAATTCTGCTCGAAGCGGGGTGCGAAGAATGGCCTGCCGCCCGTAAGATGCGGCCATGCGCATCATCCTCTTCGGCGCCACCGGCATGGTGGGGCAAGGCGCTCTGCGCGAATGCCTCCTGGATCCCGACGTCAGCGAGGTCCTGTCCATCGGGCGAACGCCGGTCAGACGAACCGCGGTCGGGCCGACGGACGCCAAGCTGCGCGAGCAGGTGCTGGCCGATCCAGGCGACCTGTCGTCGATCGAAGGCCAGCTGGTCGGCTATGACGCCTGCTTTTTCTGCCTGGGCGTCTCGTCGGTCGGGATGACCGAGGCCGCCTACCGCCGCATCACCTACGATCTGACACTGGCCGCGGCGCGCACCTTGAGCCGACTCAACCCGGGCATGACGTTCATCTACGTCTCGGGAGCCGGCACCGACAGCAGCGAGCGGGGACGATCGATGTGGGCGCGCGTGAAAGGGCAGACCGAGAACGCGCTGCTGGCTCTTCCGTTCAAGGCGGCCTACATGTTTCGTCCAGGCATCATCCAGCCTCTGCACGGCATCGTGTCCAAGACGCCGCTTTACCGGACGTTCTATTTCCTCCTGGG